>DXUR01000203.1 GCA_019417795.1 Clostridiales bacterium
CCTGGGTCAGCGTGGTGGTGTATGGCCTGGTGTCCTGCTGGATGTATGTCATCGGCATGGGCGCGGCGATCTTTACCGGGGAGTATGACATTGCCGTTATCATGGTGAAGGCCGGTCTCGGCATTGCCGCGCTGGTGATCCTGGTGTTCTCCACCGTCACCACCACCTTCCTGGATGCCTGGTCCGCCGGTATTTCCGCCGAGTCCCTCTCCAAGAAGCTGAACGGGAAAAAGACCGCCATTGCGGTGACGGTCATCGGCGCTGCGGGGGCCATTCTGTTCCCCATGGATGATATCACCGGCTTCCTGTATCTGATCGGCTCTGTGTTTGCACCCATGATCGCGGTGCAGATCGCGGATCATTTCCTTCTCAAGCGGGATCGCTTTGCTGTGGCGGCGGACAGCCGGAATCTGGTGATCTGGCTGGTGGGCTTCATCGCCTACCGCTGGCTCATGGGCGTGGACACCCCGGTGGGCTACACTCTGCCGGATATGGTCCTGACCGTTCTCCTGTGCGTCCTTGCGGAAAAGCTGTGCGCCGGCATGAAGAACGGCTGATCGGCTGACCGAACAATAAATGACCGGCGGATACGTGTATGCGTATCCGCCGGTTTTGCTGTGTGTGATTTGTAGGTTTTTCCCTTGCCCTCCGGCCGGTTCCGTGGTACACTTTCTTCCTGTACGAGCATTGACCGAAGGGAAAGGATAACCATGAATCAAAAAGAACTCAACGAGATCCGTCGGCGCTTCAAGCTGGATAAAAACAGCATTTCCAAGATTTTTGGCTGCTATGTCAACAGCAATAAGGAGATCATTTCCTGGATCGACGCCTCTATGGGCCTCATGCAGCAGGAGGAGCAGGAAATGTATCTGGGCCTTCTGAAAAAGGCCCTCTCCGGGGCCTTGGGCAAAAATCTGGTGGATATCACGTTTTCCACGGCGCAGGTGGCGGACAGTGACGAGCATCGCCTGCTGCAGACCATGCGGCAGACAGAACTGAAGGACCCTGCCTCCCGGGAGAATTTCTGCCGTCGGCTGATCGACGCGCTGAACATGGGAGAGACCAACTACCTGATCCTGCTGGCTGCGGACACCTACGATGTGCCCCACAAGAGCCGGGACGATGAATTTCAGGCGGACGCGGGGGACACGGTGTATCGCTACTTTGTCTGCGCCGTCTGCCCGGTAAAGGCCCCTACTCTGGAGCTGCGGTACGATCATGACCTGAACGAATTCCATCCCGGCTCCACCGGCCATATCGCGCTGGCCCCGGAGCTTGGCTTCCTGTACCCCGCCTTTGACAGCCGCGCCGCCAACATCTATGACCTGCTGTTCTACGCCAAGAACCCGGCGGAGCTGCATCAGGAGGTCATTGACGCGCTGTTCCGGGTGGAGCCGCCCATGTCTGCGGCAGAACAGAAAAACGTTTTTGATACGGCGCTGACGGAGGCGCTGGATGAGGCTTGCAGCTATGACGTGGTGCAGTCCGTCCATGAGCAGATCCGGGCAAAGATCGAGGACCACAAGGAAAGCCACGATCCGGAGCCGCTGGAGCTGACGGTTTCCGACGTGGGCTGCATACTGGCCAACAGCGGCGTGGACACCGAAAAGGTGGAAGCGTTCAAAGCAAACTGCGAAAAGCAGTACGGCGAAAACGCCGCACTGAATCCGGTGAATATCATCGAGAGCCGCAAGTTTCAGGTCACCACCCCAGAGGTGAAGATCTCCATCGCCCCGGAAAACAGCTATCTCATCGAGACCCGGATCATCGACGGCCGCAAGTATCTCCTGATCCCCGCCGATGACGGCGTGGAGGTCAACGGCATCGGCGTGAACATCGCCGCCGACCAGCCGCAGGAATAAGCGCAGAGCCTTTCCTACATGATAAAAGCCCCGCCGGATTCCTTTTGGAATCCGGCGGGGCTGTATTTATTCGGAACATATTACGGGCGGAAGGGAACTCAGCCCTCCTCCGCGATCTTGCGGCCCATGAGGACACCCATGACGGAGGCCATCATCAAGCCACGGGTCCAGCCGGAGCTGTCGCCCAGACAGTGAAGGCCCTGAAGGCTGGTGTTGAAATCCGTGTCCATCTTCACCCGGTTGGAGTAGAACTTCAGCTCGGGGGAATACAGCAGGGTCTCGTAGGCGGCGAAGCCGGGCACCACATAATCCATGGCCTGAATGAAGTTGATGATGTTGGTCATGGCCCGGTAGGGCATGGCGGCGGTGATGTCGCCGGCCACGGCGTCCGGCAGAGTGGGGCGGATGTTGGACTGGGCCAGCTCCTTCTGCCAGGTGCGTTTGCCGTCCAGAATGTCACCGAAGCGCTGCACCAGGATCTGGCCGTTGGCCAGCATGTTGGTCAGCTCGCCCACCTTCTGGGCGTAGGCAATGGGCTGGTTGAAGGGCACGGAGAAGTTGTGGGAGCAGAGAATGGACAGGTTGGTGTTGTCGCTCTTCTTCTCCTTGTAGGAGTGGCCGTTGACCACCGCCAGGTTGTTGTCGTAGTTTTCCTGACTGACAAAGCCGCCGGGGTTTTGGCAGAAGGTACGGACCTTGTTCTTGAAGGGCCGGGGATAGCCTACCAGCTTGGACTCGTACAGGACCCGGTTTACGGTCTCCATGACCTCATTGCGGACCTCCACACGGACACCGATATCCACAGTGCCGGGGGCGTGAGCGATGTTGTGCTCGGCGCAGAGCTTTTCCAGCCAGTCGGCACCCCGGCGGCCGGTAGCGACCACGGTGTGCTTGGCGTAGATCTCCATGTCCACCTTGCCGTTGGACACGGAAACGCCCTTGCAGACGTCATTTTCCAGAATCAAGTTGCTGCACTCGTAGCCAAAGTACATCTCTACGCCGTGCTCCTGTAAATACTTCTCGATGGCGTAGTAGATACCCTGAGCCTTTTCCGTGCCCATGTGGCGGATGGGGCAGTCCACCAGCTTTAAGCCTGCCTGAATGGCGTGCTTGCGGATCTCCTTGCGCTCCTCGTCATTACCGAGACCCTCAATGTGCGCGTCCGCACCGAAATCCAGATAGATCTGGTCAGCGTAGTTGATGGTCTCCTGCGCCAGCTCCGGGGTGATGAGGGTGGGCAGATCGCCGCCCACTTCATAGCTGAGGGACAGCTTGCCGTCGGAAAAAGCGCCGGCACCGGAGAAGCCGGTGGTGATGTGGCAGTAGGGCTTGCAGTTGACACACTTCTTCGTCTTGTCCTTGGGGCAGTGGCGGTTTTCTACCGCCTGGCCCTTTTCTACCATGATGATTTTCTGCTTGCTGCCCTTCTTGACCATTTCCAGGGCGGTGAAGATGCCGGCAGGGCCGGCGCCGATGATCACAACATCTGCGTTCATAATATCTCCTATCTCTTTATTTGGCTGACAATTCTACCTGATGGCGTACCAGAGTCATAGGCGGCACCGGATGGGGTAGCCTGAGCTTCAGCAGCATCTGGGGATTTCGGGGTTCTTCAATCACGGTTCCGGTCTCATCCCGCATTTCCGGGACCGTCATGGAAAAGGGCCGCAGGTCCGGCCCTACCAGCTCCACCGTGTCACCGGTGCGGAATTTGTTCCGCAGGGAAATGACGGCGTTGCCGTCGGGGTCGCATTCCGTGACCAGCGCCACCACCTGCCATTCCCGGATGTAGCGGGAATTTTCGTAGTACTGGCCGGGATAACCGTAGTAAAAGCCGGTGGCGTAGGGCCGGTGGCTGACGTGCTCCACCTCATCCCGCCACACCGGGTCGATGGGGCGGCCCGCGGCGGCGTCATCCAGACAGTGCCGGTAAGCGCCGGTGACGATGGCGGCATAATAGGCGGATTTGGCCCGGCCCTCGATCTTCAGACTGGACAGCCCAACATCCAGCAGGTCATCCAGATGGTCGATCATGCACATATCACGGGAATTCAGAATATAGCTGCCCTTTTCGTCCTCCTCAATGGGGAAATATTCGCCGGGGCGTTTTTCCTCCATCAGGGCGTAATGATAGCGGCAGGGCTGGGCGCAGGCACCGCGGCTGGCATCCCGGCCCGTCATATAATTGCTCAGCAGACACCGCCCGGAATAGCTGACGCACATGGCCCCGTGAACAAAGGCCTCGATCTCCAGCTCTGCCGGGGTGTTCTCCCGGATGGTCCGAATTTCTTCAAGGCTCAACTCCCGGGCTAAAATCACCCGGGAAGCGCCCAGATCATACCAGGCGTTGGCAGTGACATAGTTGGAAATGCTGGCCTGAGTGGAGATGTGGCGCTGGCAGTTGGGGGCATATTTCCCCGCCAGCGTAAAGGCACCCAGGTCCGCCACGATCACCGCGTCCACACCGGCGTCATTCAGCCGTTCCAGATGCGCCGGCAGGCGGACGATCTCATCCCCCCGGGGCATGGTGTTGATGGTGCAGTGGACCCGTACATTGTGCGCATGGGCATAGGCTACCGCCGCCTTCAGCTCATCCGGGTCAAAGTTTCCGGCGAAGGCCCGCATACCGAAGTCGGTGCCCGCCAGATATACGGCGTCCGCGCCGTAGAGCACGGCCATTTTCAGCCGTTCCATATCTCCTGCCGGAGCCAGCAGCTCCGGCAGCTTTCTCTGTTTATCCACCATAGGAGCTGCTCCCTACAAAGGCATTGTGCTCAGACAGGGTCTTGGAGAAGTGATGCTTCCCGTCGGTGCCCAATGCGTAGTAATAATAATCCGTGTCATTGGGATCCATAGCCGCTTTCAGAGCCGCGCTGCCGGGGTTGGCAATGGCCGTAGGCGGCAGTCCCTTATGGAGATACAGGTTGTAGGGGGTATCGACCGCCTTGTCCGCGTTGGTGATGGCACCGGTGTGATCCGGCAGACCATAGAGCAGGGAAGCGTCGATCTGCAGCAGCCCTGCGGTCTCGCCGGGCTTTTGCAGACGGTTATAGATGACGGAGGCGATATCCCGCTGATCCGTACCGTCCGTCTCCTTTTCAATGAGGGAGGCGATGATGACCACGTCCTTCATGCTGTAACCCATGGATTTGGCCTTGGAGGAGGCGAACGCATCCTCGTCGATATGGTCGGCAAAGGCATCGATCAGCTTACCCAGAGCGTTCTTGGCGTTGTGATTCTTGTAGAACTCATAGGTGTCCGGGAACAGGTAGCCCTCCAGACGGCTGGGGTCTTCGGAATTGTTGTTGATGAAGCTGTAATCATACGTGGCGGTCCTGGCGGCCTCCAGCAGATTTTCTTCCGTATTGACGCCCTTTTCCGCCAACAGACGGATGGTCTGCCGCACGGTATAGCCCTCGGGGATGGTGACGGTGACAGTCTCCGCCGTCAGGTTGCCGGAGGAGTTGTGCATTCCCAGGATCAGCGCCCGGTAATCCATCTCCGTATTCAGCGTATAGGTACCGATGCCGATCTTTTTATCGGCATGGGAGATCCCGGCGTAGAGCTTGAAAAACCACTTGTACTTGATGAGCCCCGCATCCTGGAGTTTATTCGCCACGGTGGATACGCTGTCCTCTGCCGTCACCTCCACCGAGGTCTCCCGCAGAGCACCCCGGTTGAAGGCACAGAAATCCGAGCCCAGCATCCAGCCCATACCCGCCAGAATGGCGGAAGCCAGC
>DXUR01000204.1 GCA_019417795.1 Clostridiales bacterium
CCTTTCCCGGTTCGTAGATTGCTTGGTAGCTGGCATTGGCGTATTTGTCGATCTCGCAGTGTCCTACACACCGGAAACCGCCCGCGCGGGTCAGCCCGGAGCGGAAACCGCCAATGCCGGCGAACATATCAAAATATCGGATCAGGTCATCTCATCTCCTTCCTGCAGGGCAAGCAAAAAGCCGAGGACGCTTTCATCTACATCCCCGGCTCTGCCGCTATCCTGCGCTTCTTCTTTGGTGAGCTGCACTCCCCGCAGTTCCTGCCGGATGGTCTGGCGAACGGTGTCCAGCAGTTCCTGCTGCCCTTTATACTCACAGACCATGCGGCAGACCGCAGCGGTGCGCTGTCCTGCGGGGATCTCCGTCAGCTTCTTCCACGCCCTGCGCTGTATAGGTGAGGACATGGAAAAGGACAGATTGATCCGCTTTTTGTTACTGCTCATCGTTCTTTGTGAGCCGCTCTGCCAGCCGCTCATAGCCTTTGGCGTTGAGGGACACATCGTCAAGGATGACTGGACGGCAAAGGCCGTCCGCAGCGGATACATTCCGCTTCAGCAGCGCCGCACCACCGCCCAGAAAAACAGCAGGCATGGCACGGGTATCCAGTCCGCTCTCCGTAATGGCGGAGAGCAGGCGATGGACATAGGCGTCTGCCTGCCGGTCAATAATTTTTCTGGCATCCTCGTTGATATGGACAGCATCGCCGCGCAGCACGCTTTCCATCTGTGCCGCTGTCATAGACAGGCCCAGTGCGCGGCGGATCTGTTCGCCGATCTCATCCAGACAGCGAATCATACCGAGTTCCAGACTGCGGCAGGTCGATGCATTGGGGATACGGTTGTCCAAACGCATCAGATCCACCGTCCAGCCACCGATATCCGCCACGATCACAGAAGGCTCATCCAGCAGGATGCTCTGGGTCAAGACTGCGGCATAACCTTGCGGGAACAGCGACACCTTGCGGATGGTGATAGAGTATTCCTGTCCCTCATAGCGGAAACTCACCGTTCTCCCGTCCCGGAGCAGATAGTCCCGGAATGCATTTTTCTCCCGTCCGAAGCTGGTGAGAGGCAGTCCGGCCGCCAGATGGATCTCTGCTGCAGGCTCCGCATGACGGAAGGAGAGCTCCTTTGCGATGGCTGCCAGCGTAAGGAGGTAGTAGTCCTCTGTCTGCGTTTTGTTCTTCTGAAGCGCCTGACGCCCGCTGCCCACCACATAGAATTTTCCGCCGTATTCCAGCACGTCCTTCAGCGTATATGGCTCATGCTCATACGCCACCAGACCGGAGGGGAACGAGAAATGGGACGTTTTCATAGCGGCATAGCCGTGGTCCACGCCGATAATCATGGACTCGCTCATCTTGCCTCACCTCCACGGCTGCGTTTCTTCTTATTTGATGTCTGGCGCCGGTCATAGTCCTTCCCGGCATGGATCAGATCCCGGATCTCCTTCAGCTGCGGATTCCAGCGCGTTTGACCGTCCCACTCCGGATGCTTCGCACAGAGCCGGGGCAGATATTTCTTCAGATCCGCGCCCTCTCTGGGAAACTCGATGCCGCCCTTATAAACGATATCCTGTTCCAACTTCATCAAAAGCGCATCATATGCGCTCCAATCTGTCTGATCATAGGCGCTTTTTCCAGTGAGCTGCTCGTAGGCATAGTCCCCGACATAGCTCAACTGCTCAAAGCAGCAATCTCCGTAGGGAACGACATCCGCAAGGCTGTCCGGGTCTGCCAGCGCGGCAAAATAGACCTCGCGCCCCTGTGCGATGAGCCAGGCGCGGAAGTCGATAAACCCATCATCGCTGCAGCCGTATTCCTTCATGATCCCTGCCGCGTCCCACAAGCCGAACTTGTCCGCGAGATCTTCATAGGCGTGGATGATGTCGTGAAAATTCTGTGCCTGCGTGGGGTCCATAGAAACCAGCCGGTCTTTCAGATAGGCCAGCATGGCGTCCATATCCTGCCCGCAGACGTTTTTTGCCTCATGGATCAGGTCCCAGAAGGATTCTTTGTTGATCTCTGTGATCGGTTCCTTCACATTCTTCATCTCCTTCCCAATACGTTTTTTGATGTGCGCTGCCGCACCCGCGCAGATCTTTTGATAAAACGCGCGATACTCCGGTGTGGTTTTATCCACTTCACCGAGAATAGCACGCTCATAGGGCGTGCCGGGGACGATCTCCCAGGTAACGGCCCCAAAGTATGCCGCTTCCAGATACCGCAGCAGCGTGTGTCCGTCTGCCATCTCAAACATTCCATGGTTATCCTCATAGGGAAATTCCTCATAGACCTTGAGCCCGGTGACTTCTTCCGCGGCGGCATACAGCGAGAAACCGTCTGCGTCCAGCGTCGGCGCAAGCTGCGCGTACTGTTCCTCCGGGGACAGCATTTCCTCATGCCGCTCCATCTGACCGCTCCTTTCTTACCCAGCCCATAAAACGCTCTAAAAAGTGAACGCGCCCATGCACCTTCCCGGCAGACACATCCAGCCCATTCATCTGCGCCTGAATGCGGCGCTGGATGGCTTTCAGCTTCTGCGGGTCATTGCAGCAGTCTACGATGACATACTCGCCGCCGCTGGTGGAGAGGATTTCCCGCTTGCCGTTCTCGTCCCGGATGCCGGACAGGAGCCGCTGTCCCAGCCGTTTCCGGTAGGCGTCCTGGAGCGCATCCATATCTCCGCAGACATCATGCTTTTTCAAGATCTCCGCGATCTCACAGGAAGTGATCTTCGTCTCGGCGGACAGCTTTTGCAAAATCTCTGCCTGCGCATCAGGCGGGATTCCGGTCCGGCTGGGCGCCATTTTCTTCGTTTCCTGCATCGACACACCTCCAATCCGCGGGCAGGATCTTCTGCTCGATGATATCCGCAATCATCCGGAACACCTCCGCCAGCTCGCGGGATTCCTTCACGGTATCCCGCATTTCCTCCGGGGTCATCCGCGTCCCGTCCGTCCAGCAGCGGATATTTTCTTCGGACGGCGTCAGCAGGACGGCTTTTTCGTATGCCTTGCAGAAAATGTTGGCAACCTTGCCCCTGCGGTCGATCTCCGCTTCCTGCTGCTTGAGCTCCTTTTTTGCTTTTTCGTACTCCAACAACTCTGCGGCAGCCTGTTCCCGCTGATCCTCCGGCACATCCTGAAGCTGACGGGTCAGGTCATAGCCCTTGTTGATGGACAGTTCCTTCTTATCCAGCGCCTCCTTGATGGCGTCCGGAGCATTCTCGTCGATCTGCATGACCTTGCCCATGGTGCGCTCACCAAGGCCGACCGCTTCGGCCAGCTCTTTGCGAGTATCCACCGCTTTTTCGACAGAAGGAAGGTTTGGCAATGTTGCCGAACCTTCCTCTGCCTCGCTGGGCCGGAAATTCTGCCCACCAGCAGCCATGTTAGCTTTGGCCTTGGCTTCGATCTCCGGCTTCAGCTTCAGGGCGATCTTACCCAGCTCCCACTTTTCCAGATTGCGGCGTCCCTTCTGGGTATCCAGCGCCCACTGCTTGGCTTCCAGCAGATCCTCGAACGAGAAAACGGCCATCGTGTACGGCAGGCCATGCTTTTCACACAGCGCCTGACGGTTGTGTCCATCGATGATGACCATGTCCTCATTGACGATGATGGGAGAATAACAGCCATTGTTGACCAGATCCGTTTCCAGAGCGTCGAGCTGCTCCGCGCTCAAAGGCGGGAGCAGCTCGGCCATCTCCGGCAGGATCACAGGGCTGCGTTCAGCGCTGGTATATGTGATCCCGGTATTTTTCATCAGGCAGCGACCTCGTGGACAGACTCATCTTCCAATTCCTGCGCCGTTTCCTCCACCTTGCGGGGAGAGAGGAACTCCACCTCGCTGGCTTTGATGAGGAAACCGGGCTGGCGCTGGGGATCGTCCGCGAAGGTGATGGTCTCAAAGTCCCCGGTGGCTGCCAGCTTACAGCCCTTCCAGGCAAACGCCGCGCAGCGCTCGGCCAGAGGGCCGCGCACCTTGATGGAGATAAAATCGGTGAGCTTGTTGCCATCCTTATCCTTATAGCGGCGGTCCGAGGCGATGCGCAGGATAGCGTAGGGTTTGCCGGTATTCTCGTTCATCTTCAGTTCCACATCGTGGGTCAGGTTGCCAATGGCAGTGATCTTCAGCATGGTTCAGTTCTCCTTTTTATATTTATGATGTTTGAAAAACCGCCCTCCCGGCATCGGGAGGGCGGCAGGGTGTTTACTTGCTCCAGCTTTCGCTGTCACCAAGAATGGCGGTATGGGCGTTGGCGGCCTCCATGACTGCGTAGTACGCCCAATGCTTGCGGCTGACATCCGAGAAGGTGTTCAGCTTGCGGAGGTTATCCGCAATGTATGCCTCATCCGCTTCGCGGCCCAGCAGGCGGTTGACGATGGTCACAACCTCCGCACGGTTGATCTCGTCGTCAGCGCGGAAGGAGCCGTCGCCATAGCCGTTGATCCAGCCATGCTTGGCGGCAGCCTTGATGTACGCGGCGGCCCAATAGCCGTCGCTCACATCGTTGAAGTCCTTATACTGCTCCATGATCTCAGCGTCGCCATCGCCGTACACATCAAAGAAGCGGACGGCCAGCGTGGTGAACTCAGCACGGGTAATGGCATCATCAGGGGCGAAGGTGTTGCTGTTTTTGCCGTAGGTAACGCCGTTGTTGTTGAGGTATTTGACGTAGCCGGAATACCAGGCATGGGCGGGGATATCGGTAAATCTGGTGTTGGCCGCGGTGGAGATGGTATCGCCGTTCTTCTCCGCCAGCAATCTTGCGAAGATGGCGGCGGCTTCGCTGCGGGTCATGCTGCGCGCGGGGCCAAAGGTGCCGTCCGTGTAGCCGACGATGTAAACGCCGTGGCGCTCGGTCTGCTCCACTTCGGGGACGGTCAGCTCACCGTTTTTGTCGGTCTTGCCTACGGCAGACTGACCCAGATCACCCTTGACCGTGACATTTTTGCCCTGCTGGGGAGCCTTCTTGTGGTCGGTCACGATGACCGTCACCTGATGCTTGGCGTCCAGATCTGTGCCGTCCGGCAGTTTCACCGTGATATTGCCGGTCTTGCCGATGGACACCTCGCTGCCAGAGATGGGACGCTTCGTGTCCGTGCGGATGACCTTGACGGTCAGCGTCCAACGGTCACCGTCCGCGTCCTCATAGCCAGTAGTGACCTTGCCGTCCTCGTTGGTCTTGCCGCTGCCGGTGGGGACGGTGATCTGACCTGCCTTGTCGGTCTTGCCTGCGGCATAGTTGTCGTTCTTATCCGTGACGGAAATACTCATATCCGGCACAGTGGACTTGTCCTTAACAAGCTGCACGGTGACGGTGGTCTGGTCGGCGTAGTCCAGCAGGCGGCTATTGGGCAGGCGGATGGAGATGCTGTTATCCTTGTGGAGCGCAACTGCGGCGTTTGCCACAGGATTTTTGGTGTCGGTATCGGTGACGGTCACAAGGTATCCGCCCACAATGGCCTCACCCTTACTGTCCGTGGTGGCGCTGTTGTAGATTTTCTCAATGGGCTGCGCCTCCAGCTTTTCACCGCACACGGTACACTCCTTGTGCTTGCTGCCCTCGGAATCGGTGGTAGGCTCCTTGTCGATGA
>DXUR01000205.1 GCA_019417795.1 Clostridiales bacterium
TCTCGTCCAGCCTTTCCCGTATCTCGTCCATGTCGGCCTGATACGCAGGACCTCCAGCGTTGATCCGCTTGGCGATTTGGTTGATGTTCCGGCCGATGGCGGAGAGCTCTTTGGTGAACGCCTTGATATCTGTGGTGTCCGTATAGATGATATATCCGTCAATCGCCATCTTGCGGAGATATGCGCCATATCTGCGAGTGGGTAACTGGCTCATTTTCTCGTCTATAAGCCGTTTTTCGTCCTCCGTGACATAGAATTTCATTTGGATATTCCGTTTTCGATTTGCCATGCGCCGCCTCCGTTCTTTATAAGGGTTTGGGACGATCCCAACAAGCAATTTTGAATTTTCGGGCAAGGGACCTGAAAATCTCAAAATTCGCAAGCGGGTACTCGCTTGCTGTGCTTGCTGACTACTTCGTACCCCCGTATTTCTTCCGCTACCCATACTACAATCTAAACGGGGCCATTTGGCCACATCTGCGGATTTTTGCAAAAGAAAAACGCCATGAACTACCTGTTCATAGCGTTCCTTACACCGTATTCAATTTTCTCCCTCGCTGTCTGCTCTTGCATCCAGTAGCGCTTGCGCCGTTGCCGTAAGGATTTTGATTTCCGCATCCGTCAGCTCGTCCAACAGCGTTTCAAACTGCATACGCTCCGTAGACTTGCCCTCCATAGCTTCGCCATGAAGAATCTGATCCACGGAGATATGATACCGGGACATCAGCTCTAAGAATACCTGTACGCTGGGATGCTGTCCCTTATTCTCGATGTTGGCGAGATAGCGCGGCGAAATAAACAGCGCATCAGCTGCCTTATTCCGGGATTCTTTCTGCTTTGTGCGCCCGGCTTTGATTGCTGCGCCATACGGCTTGAAGTCGATTTTCGCAACAGGCCGCTTATCTTTCTTCGTTCTTTTAGACATATCCATTCACCCTACTACATTCTACTGTTCACCTCGTTTTCGAGGATATGCTTTATTAGTTCATTGTGTTAGCTTAAATACTTCCTATTATTCACATTCGGTCTATTGCTATTATTCGTTTGACCGTATATAATATATCATGGTAGGTTTTGAACAGAAAGGACGGGTGCTTGTATGGAATATGTATCTTGTGCGGAAGTGGCGGCAAAATGGGGCATTTCCGAAAGACGGGTGCAGAAACTTTGCGAGGGTGAGCGCATACCCGGCGCGGTAAAGTTCAGCCGCATTTGGTTGATACCCAAAGACGCGGAAAAGCCTGTTGACGGGAGAAGAATAGACAGTAAGATAATTGATAAATAGTTGAAAAATAAGCACTACACTTAATTGTTAGGAGGTGTGTAAAGTGGGAGCAAAAATCTTAATCGCTGACGATGAAAGCGACATTGTTTCTATGCTCGGCAGCTTTTTTGAAAGCAAGGGCTTTCGTGTCCTGCCCGCTTTCAATGGTGCAGAAGCACTAAAGCAAGTGGAAAAACAACCGGATATTATTTTGCTTGACATCAATATGCCCGGAACAGACGGGTTAGAAGTTTGCAAGCGTATCCGTGATCACATATCCTGCCCGATCCTTTTTCTGACTGCTCGAATCGAAGATACAGATAAGGTAAAAGGCTTTACTGTTGGCGGCGATGATTACATTGTGAAGCCCTTTTCACTTATGGAACTTGAAGCGCGGGTGCGCGCTCATCTGCGCCGGGAAGCACGACACAATTTTGAAGCACAAGTCAAGTTTTCCGGTGATTTGACGATTGACTATTCAGAACGTTGCTTGTTCTTTGGCGATAAGCGTGTCGGTCTTGCAAAAAAGGAATTTGATATTGTGGAACTGCTTTCTCAAAATCCAGGACAGATCTTTGATAAAGAACGGATATATGAGCGTATTTGGGGTTATGACAGCGAGGGCGACAGCAGCGTTGTGGCAGAGCATATCCGCAGAATACGATCCAAAATCGCGGCATATACCGACCGCATATATATTGAAACGGTTTGGGGGTGTGGATACAAATGGGTCAAGTAAATTGCCGCAAGCACTATTTATCTCTCCGAAAAAGCCTTGTTCTCTATATAATTGCCTTTGTTGTACTCGCAGTCTTTCTATCCGTAACGACTTTTTCAATCTGTGGTAGTGCTGCCGAAGGTATCAGAGCATCTTATCCCCCGTCCGGCGAAAAATATTATTTGACAAATGAACAGGGGGAACAGTTGGGCGACGGCGCTTACATCGGGACAGTGCCCGTCCCGATGTCTAAAGAGGACGAGCGTACCATTGCGCTACTGGAGAAACTTCCCATTGTTGCAACTCCTATCTATTCTGCATTCTGTATTATCGCTGCTGCGCTGCTGTTTTACAGAAACAGGCTGAAAAAGCCGCTTGTGGAACTGCGGACTGCTTCTGAAAAAATAGCGAACAATGACTTGGACTTTTCAATCGACTATGATAACAACGATGAATTGGGGCAGCTTTGCGCGTCCTTTGAAATCATGCGGACAACCCTTGCGGACAATTTCTCTAAAATGTGGCGGCAAGTTGAAGAACGAAAAGCACTCAACGCCGCTTTTGCTCACGATTTGCGTACCCCTCTAACAGTACTAAAAGGCTATAATGAAATGCTGCAAGCCAGCGAAAATCCTCAAACACAAGAAACCGCCGCCATAATGGGCAAACATATCTCCCGTATGGAAAGCTATGTGAGCAGTATGAGCAATCTTAGGCGCATGGAAGATGCGCAGCCGGAGTACAAGTTGATAGACTTGCAGACAGTGGCATCTTCTTTGTATGACAGCGCAAAAATCGTATGTGCGAAAAACGGAAAAGAATTGATTTTACAAAATGACATGCCTGTTTCGCAGTTATCCCTTGATGGGGCCTTTGTTTCACAGGTCAGCAATAACCTGATCTCCAACGCGGTTCGGTATGCCCGGACTGCGGTGACAATCTCTTTTGCCTTGCGTGACAATGGTCTGCTGCTTTCCGTATCGGATGATGGAAAGGGGTTTGACAAAAACGGTCTGCAAAAAGCCACCAGTCCATATTACACAGAGGAAAGCAACCATTCCGAGCACTTTGGACTTGGGCTGTATATTTGCAAGCTGCTTTGTGAACACCACAACGGCTATTTGAAGATTGAAAATACTGCATCCGGGGCAAAGGTATCCGCCTACTTCAAATCTCCTGCCTTGTAGATAAAAAGTAGATATTTTCCCTCTATACTCTCCATGAAAACACATGGAGAGTATTTTTTTGCTCCCTATGGAGAAAGGGGCTTTTTATGGAATTAAAAACGATCGGACTGACAAAAAAGTTTGGTTCCAAAACCGCCGTGGACAATTTGAATATTACCTTAACAAATGGCGTCTACGGCTTACTGGGTGCAAATGGCGCAGGGAAAACAACGCTTATGCGTCTGCTCTGCAATATCCAAAATCCTACTTCCGGGAAAATTCTGCTGAACGGGAAAAACATTGTGGGGCTGGGTGAACGCTATCGCAATCTTTTGGGCTACTTGCCCCAGCACTTCGGATATTACCCGGATTTTTCAGCGTTTGACTTTCTGCTCTATGTTTCTGCCCTAAAAGGATTGGACGAGAAGGCGGCGCGGAAGAAGTCAAAGGAGCTGCTGGAAGCAGTAGACTTATCGAGAGAAAGTAAGCACAAAATCAAAACCTTTTCCGGGGGCATGAAGCAGCGTTTGGGGATTGCACAGGCCATGCTCAATGACCCCCATATTTTGATTTTAGACGAGCCGACGGCGGGGCTTGACCCGAAAGAACGCGTCCGTTTCCGCAATTTGATCAGCGCCTTTTCCAAAGACCGCATTGTGATCCTGTCTACGCATATTGTTTCCGATGTGGAGTTTATTGCGGAGGAAATCATCATGATGAAATCCGGGCAAATCATTCACTTTGGGAATCCGCAGGAGATCACTTCTGAAATCGACGGCCAAGTGTGGGAATGTACGGTTCCGACTGCCTATGCGGAAAAATACGCGGCTGCCTACAACACAAGCAACTTGCGAAACACCAGCGAAAACCAGACAATTTTACGGATCATTGGAGATCGTCCGCCGATGGAAAATGCAGTAAGGGTGCAGCCTACTTTGGAAGATTTGTACCTGTTCTATTTCAAAGGGGGCTGTGAAGAATGAAAAAACTGATTCTTTTTGAACTGCGGAAAGTGTTTTCAAAGCGTTTGGCGCTCATCGCTCTAATTGGAATTATCCTGTTCTCTGCCTTGCTATCCTTTTCCACCTTTCAAAACAAATATGCGTTTGACCAAAATATCGGTAAAGGTACTGGCAAAACAGCAGTAGAAATCGACAAGGAAATTGCAGCGAAATATGAAGGAATCCTGACAGACAAAAAAGTGCAGCAAATGATGTCTGATTTTGCACCGACATCAGATTTACATGGATTGAGTGCAATCTATGTTTATCAAAACGCCATGCAATCGGCAGCCTTTTCACGGTTTTCTGATAAAGAGGGAAATTGGAACGGATTAAGTGTTTCTGATGTATTTGGCAATGAAGAAATCAAAATTGGCTATGTGGACGGTTGGCTTTCCACCAGCCGAAACATGGTGCGGGTTTTTGTCGCGCTTGCTCTTGCGGTTATCATCATGCTTGCTCCGATTTTCTCCGGCGAGTATGAAGGTGTTGATAATATCATATTGACAAGCAAGTACGGTAAAACCAAATGCGCTACTGCAAAGGTGGTTGCAGGTATTATCACCGCCATTCTCACTACCACGCTGATTGCAGCATTTAACCTGCTTCTTGCTTTTGTTTTTTATGGAACAGAAGGGTTGGATTGCAGTATTCTATTTGCCCCCAGTGACTATGTGGAAGCGTTTATCCCTTTTAATATCACCTGCGGTACGCTGCTCAAATATCAAATTCTGCTGGCATTTACCTGTACGCTTAGCGTTACGGGAATTACACTGTTCCTATCTGCAATCAGTAAAAATCAGATTGTAGCTTTGGTTGCGGCGATGGCAATTTTTCTTTTTCCCGTTTTGCTGCCGATCACCGAAGTAAATCCATTGTTCCGATTGGTTGGACTTCTTCCGATCTATCATGTACTGGCCATTTCGCTCCTGTCGGTGGAACAAATGAGTAACGGGATGCTGTATGCGATATGGGCAATCCCGGCAGCACTGCTCTTTTTGGGAGTTGGTGCAGGTATCTCTCGCCGTGTATTTGCAAAGCATCAAGTTTTATAAATCATTCGCACAGAGCCGCTAACAGCAGATTTGCGCGAAATAAAAAACGGCGGCTTTAATACGAAATCAAAGCCGCCGTTTTCTTTTCGAAAAATAAGAATACGGGGGGTGTGTTAAAGTCGCCCTTTTTTAAGGACACGGCGGTATCTGGGAGGTATTGCCGTGTCCTTTTTGCTTTTTCGCAACGTCCATGATCTGCACCAGTTAAAAAAAGCGTAGCCCCTCCATCGGACTATTCCGGCTATGAGTATGAACACAGAAATCATGTAAATAGATTTTATAATTCTTCTGCGCCTGTCTGCGTTTTGCAGACAGGCGCTTTTTGTCGTTATCGGGGATGTTTCTACTGTCCCCGCGCTCCGCCCTTTGCCTGATCCGGCCA
>DXUR01000206.1 GCA_019417795.1 Clostridiales bacterium
GCTCCGTATGCGCATACGGAGCGCAAACCGTATGCAGTTTGCCTTTGTACCGCTTATAAACCGTTTGCTTCGATACGCCTATCTCGTCGGCTATCTGCCGAATCGTTTTCATGGCCTCACACTCCCCACACTATCGCTGGCGGGTGTGTCCAACTGCTTTGCTATGTACTCCCTCAGATCATCATCAAGCTCAAATGGGAGCCGCCCCAGACGAACGGTTTCCTCAAAAAATAGAATCGTTGCTTCTTCCAAAGTCATTCCATTTTCTGCAAAGACCTTTTCTGCCTGTTCTTTCAGCTCGGCATCGATCTCCAGCGTAACTTCAACCAACCTCTCCATTCCCATCACTCCAACAGCCGGCCATAGTCCCGTTTAGCATAGACTACACGGGCAACGGTCACCAGCCTTTCTTCTTCATCCACCCAATAAAACATCAGATAATTTTGTACCAAAATTTTTCGGTATTCATGTTTCAGTGACCGGATCGGCTGGTAGGCCGGAGCAGCATACGGAAAAGTCAGCACACTTTCCGCTGCATTCACCAGCTCTACCGCCAGACGATCCGCCGCATCCGGGTTTTGCAGTTCTCTGCTGATATACCGAACAATTTCAATCATATCTTTCCGGGCAACAGGTAAATACTCTAATTTATACAACCCGTTCCCCTCCAATGGCATCTTTCATTGCCTTCAGCACATCTTTGGAAGAATAGCGTTGATCCGTCAGCTCCGCCTCTTTCTCTGCCTCCTGCAGCTTGAAATACACCTCGCTTTCAAATTGCAGGTTCTCAAATGCCTCCATACTCAAAACAACCATATCACCGTATCCATTCTTTGTCAAAAAAACAGGTTGAGCAGTTTCATGCACGGTCTTTGAAATGTCAGCAAAATTGTTTCTCAAATCAGAAACAGGTCGAATCATATTCATATTATCATCCTCCTTTGCTTTATCTTATCATAATTATGCTAAATTATCAACACTGTTTCCTTGCCATAAATAACTTTTACCTATGTTACCATTTAGGGGTCGAAAAAGCCTTGATTTATGCGGTTTTCCGTCCTCGAAATCAGAGGGGGCAGTATCCTTACCCTACCACGCCAAAAAACGGCGTAGAGGCCATTCTGGGGCGTTTACAGCCCTTTCCGCAAATCCTCCTGTATCAGATCGCTCAACGCCTGTGACGGGCGTATTTTGACCGTCAGACCGCCATCCTCATACCGCACCGTTGGAGGGTTATCCCACCACTTATAAACGGTGTTCTTCGATAGTCCAGTGCCAGCAATACAATCTTTCGGTCTGCCATCCGGGTTCTGCTGCCGCCAGTCATATACTCGCTGCTGCGCTGATGGCCGCCCATTTCCCTTCCTCCAATTTGGATTTGTAACTGTTTGAATAGCCCGCATAACCTCCATATGCTGTTCCTGCGTTCTACCGTTTCTCTTATTTCTCTCAACTCGAACATTGGTCAGTTTCTCAATATCTGCAATCGTGAAATTATAATACTCCTTGTCGTATGCCTCCAGCGCACTCCGTATATCCTCCTCAGTCAATGCGTTCTCATGCTTCACCATCTGCAAGTCCTCAAACGCTGTCCGCATATCCTGCCGGAGCTGCTGCTTCGGCACATCGCATTTATAGGCGTAGATAGCAAGGCACATCAAATAGAAATACCGATGGCCGCCCTCGATGCTGCCGATCTGCCTCAGCCACCAATGGTAAAGGGCATACGGATCATCGCCGTGTACCTTTCCGGCTATATCCCACTTCTTTTTTCTCTTATTGCCCTCTATCACCACACGCTGATACCATTCCGGGTATGCCTCCTTCGCCTGCGCCCTCGTCATTCTGGACGGATGAAACGGCTTATTTATATCCACCCGGTTCTCCGGCTTGATTGCGTAAGCGTTCAGATAATCCAGCGTCACACGCTCCCCTGTGCGGAAGGCCACCAACTCCGTACCGTACTTGGCGTTGATGCTCCCCACCATGCGGAAACCCTGATTGATGGACTGGTACTGGATCGCCTTTAGCTGGGATGTTCCCTTGTACTCCCAGATGCGGAATGTGAGGTCATATTTGAGGCTCTTAAGCTGGACTTTGATATTGGGGTATAGATCTATCGGCTCCTTGAACACATAGTACAGGTGCAGACCGTTCCCGGACAACACAAGGAAGGTCGGCATAGGCAACCGCCGAACACGCTTCGGATCTCCGTCAAATCGGAGAAAGAGATTGCGCAGCTCCCCAATACCTACCCCGTCCAAATCAAAGATAAGGGCATTCATCCGCTGTGCGTGCTCCAGCCGGTTCTTATTCCGGCGATAGACAAGACCGCTGCACAGTGTCAAGGGATTTTGCTCCACAAACTCCGTATAGTCCTTCTCCCATGTATCGTGATACATCTTCCGTCGATGAAGCCGCTCATCTTCGCCCTGATAGAGATACACCGCACTCGGATGAGAGAAGTCATCGTACTTAACCCCGTACAGCTCATTGTCGGGAAACAGCTCCCGGTAAAAGTCATAGCCGCCCACCTGCTCAAACTGCGCCGACAGGTATTCATAGCACCCTCTGTAATTTTCGGTCATGTAAAGCCACCTCCAAAAGAAAAAGAAGCAAAAAGAAAATCGCTGCGGCGGGAAGGGGGAAAAGGGGGAGCCAAAGAGCGGCCTCCCGCTGGTCGGCCTTAAAGAGAAAGTCACCTCCCCCTTTTCCCCCTTGTTTCGGCCATGGAAATGATGGAAAACCCTAACGGGTTTACCACATTCCCACAGCCTCCACTCACCCCCTTTTTCCCCTCCGACTTTCTTCCTTCCTGAGAGAATATTTTTGGGTTTTTAGGGATACGATATAAGGGGCCCCTACCCCTTACAGGTCGCTTAGATTATCAAAACTTTTTTTGGGAAAAATTCTAATGCCATTATACCGTGCCGGACTTGCGTTTGCAAGTCCGGCTTTTACCGGCTCATTCCGCCCATGCTCATACCTCTGTCATGCCTGTGCTCCTGCTTGGGCTCCGGCATAATATGCGCCCTTGCCCGCTGGACATATGGCCGAAACTGTTCCGGCAGCTTCTCCTCCAAGAAGGTCAGCGCAGCCTCCACTCGCTGCATCAGTCTCGCCATGAGATCCTTCTGACGGTTCAGCTCGTACTCCAGCGCCATGTTCTCGTCCTTCAGGTCAGACAGCTCCTGCGCCTCCTTCAGCCGCTTCTGTATGGATGGCCGGAGCTGCCGCTCCAGCGAAGTGATCTGCGCCTTCTGAAGCTCTATGGTATTGACCTGCTGCTTGACCGTCTGCTCGGCCTCTGCGCCCCGTACCGCCAATGCCTTCAGCTGCTTGATCTCTTTCAAGGTAACGCCCTTGATATTGCCCATCATGGTTTCTTCCGGCTTAATTCTCTCCAGATCCAGCGATACCTTTTTCGCCGCCTTTAACTCCTTGACCGTTCCTTGCAGCGTTTCCTTTTCCGCCTGCAGCTCCGACACTTCCGCCCTCGCTGCTTCTATCTCCTGCCTTGCGGCCTCCAGCTCCCTCGCCGCCTCTTTGTACTCCGGCAAGGACATATGCGGTCGGCCTCCGTCACCGTGGATCACTTCAAAGCTGTGCTGCTGGGCGATCTGCTCCAGCACCAGCTTCTCACTGTTTACCCAGGCATTCCATTCTGTCTGCCGTTTTGACTGGCCTGTAAATCCCTGCTGCGCCAACGCCTGTTTCAGCGATACTCTTTTCGCAAGCCCCCGCTTCTGCTCCGTTGCCACAGGCACGAAATCTATATGGATGTGGGGCGTGGCCTCGTCCATATGAATGACCGAATTGAACACCCGCAGGTGCGGGTTCCGTTCTTGAAATGCCTCGGCAAACTCTTTGAGAGCTGCCGCAGCCCGTTCTCCCTCCGGCGTCTCGCAGCCGCAGTTGTCCTTGTTGCCGATCTGGAAGATGACCTCATGGAAAAGCCGCTCCTGCTTGCTCTTTTCAATGTGCCGATAGTAGTCCGGGATCTTATCTCTCGTCTTTGTTTTCTTTGCGTTATACTCCGCAAGGGCTTCATCGAAAAGCTCATGGTAGACCTGTTTCAGATTTTCCCTGCACAGCATAATGTTCTGCTCGGTTCTGGCCGGATCTACATTCTCGGTAATGAACTTGCGGTTATTATGCCCCATGCTTCCGGTTCCCATCATACCGGATATTTTGACTGCCATACTCGCACCTCCTGTCCCGTTTATTATACCATAGATTTCCGCTGAAGTCACCTCTTTGTTACTTTCTCTGTGAGAAAGTAACGCAAAAGCACTTTCCCACCGCAGCACCGTTGGTGCAGCAGTAGGAAAGTGCTTTGCGCCCCTAAAGGGGAGGGTTTCCGGAGCAGCCTGCCTCGACGCTTATGCGCCATTAGCCGGACTGCTCCGGAGGGGCGCTGCCCCTGCCGCCTGCGGGCGGCTCCCCGTTTCCACGACAAACTTGGATTTTATTTATTCAGCAAGTCTTGTAATTCATCCAAAAAACGGCAAACATGAAAGCCATCACAAACGGCATGATGCACTTGAATCGATAAGGGAATATAGTATTTTCCGCCATCCTCATAATACTTCCCAAACGTAAATATCGGCAGTAGATAGTCATATCCTTTTTTTAGATTTAAGTTAAAGCCTTCAAAGCTTGTCCACGGTATCATAGAAACAGGGAAAGTGTTTTCCGGAGGATTAGGCTTTGCGAACATTCCCTTTCGTTCACCATAAGCGTCTATATCCTTTTGATAGTTCTGAAGAAACTCAGTATAGTCTGCTGTAAACTCAGTCCAAATACTCGAAAAGGTTTCAGTTTCCTTATGAAAGATTGTGTAGCAAGGCAGCATTTCTGAAAAAACACCTACCTGTCCGTTTTTATCTAATGCCGTCCTGAACTCTTCGTGTCGATTGAGGATTGTTGTAACCCCATATAAGAGAGTCGGATATAATTTTTTTCCATCCTTTTTCAACTTAGAAATATCGAGTTTTACCGTCATACTATATGTGCAGGGCGTATTGTCAAAATAGTGGTCGAAATACTCTTTTCGTGTCCAATTATTTATATCAATCTTTGTGAATTGCATCATTTATCCTCCGCAAATCCTGATTTATCTAACCACGAAACAACCGACTAAACCATCCCTGTTTTTTCGGCTCGTCTCCACTTCCCTCGCTCTGATCAGTACCGGAGGTAAGCTGCTGCTGTATTGTTCCCGCGTGAAGTGCCTGGGCAGCCTGTGCCGTCTGCTGGGCGGCAACCAATGCAGCGTTGCTCTCGGAAAGCCTTGCGTTCAGATCCTCGATCTGCTTGTCCTTTATCGCAAGCTGTCCTTGCAGCGTGTCGATTGTGGTCTGCAATACTGCTATCACACCCACATTTTCAGACTGCTCCAATACCTCTCCATTGGAGCGCTCCGTATGCGCATACGTATGCGCTCCAACGGAGCACTCCTTTTGCAGAAAGTCTTGTTTTATAAGGGTTTCACCCTGCTCCTCTATATACAAAACCCCCTGCTCCGTATGCGCATACGGAGCGCAAACCGTATGCAGTTTGCCTTTGTACCGCTT
>DXUR01000207.1 GCA_019417795.1 Clostridiales bacterium
CTCCTCGTCTCCGTTTGTCCGCTGCCATTGATCTCCGCCTGCCAGTCGCCGGGGACGGGGCGGGGGGACATTCCCGCTGTGTAAGTATTCTGAAAGCGCTGCATAAAAACACCTCTCAAGTTCTGTAATAGGCATTTGTCGGATTATAGAAGCAATGATCCCCGATGCGGGTCTGCCAGTAGCCAACATCCGAGGGAAACCGGTTCCGGCAGTTGGGGCCGAAGGGGTTGTAGAACCACAGCGACTCCGCCACATCCGGGATGCGGTTGCCCGCGATGGCCCAGTCGGCAATGTCGTAGTGGATCTGCTCCGGCTGCATGTTGTAGATGTTCTGGGGGTTGTAGGCGCCGTTTTCCGTCTCCGAGGCGCATACGAACTGATAGGGCTGGAAAATGATGTTGCGGATGCTGCCCTGGCCCACCCGGGCGTATTCGCCGCCCCGGGCGTTGACCCGGTTCATCACCACACCGGCTACCGCCTTCATTCCCGTGTCGCCCTCTCCGCCCGCCTCGCATTGGATCAGCCGCGCCAGCAGCTCCCGGTCGGAATAAGCCATCGTTCATCATCCCCTGTTGCGTTCGGTCCGCGATTCTGTTTCGCTGGCCCATTCTATGCGGACTGTGGACGGCAGGTGCTTCCCCTCGTCAGCAATAAAGAAAAACCGGAACGGCTTTTGCCGTTCCGGTTCCTATGCGGTCACAAATGGGTGCTTATTTCTGCGCCATGGCTGCTTCCAGTCCGCGGGCAAACTGGTCGGGGCAGGAGGTGCCTCTGCCGCCGCAGTTGATGCCCTTCAGACGGGCAATGGCCTCCTCTGCCTTCATGCCCTTCACCAGCGCAGAAATACCTTGGAGGTTGCCGTTGCAGCCGCCTACCACCTGGAGATCACGGATTACGCCCTGATCGTCCACCTCTACCGACATGGCCCGGGAGCAGACGCCCCGGGGCTGGAATGTATATGTCATATTGTGCTTCCTTCTTTCCTTATTCGTTTGGAAAACAGGATAACACAATTTTTTCTCTCTGCCAAGCCCGGTTTCTGATTTTTCTGCAAATATCGGAACCGGAGACGTCAATCCTGCCAGGCTTTTCCGTTTTTCTGCTCCAGTGTCAGCCGGTCTGCAATCATGGCGATGAACTCCGAATTGGTAGGTTTGCCCTTGGAAACACTAACTGTATATCCGAAATATTTTTGCAAGGTCTCCAGATCGCCCCGGTCCCAGGCCACCTCGATGGCGTGGCGGATGGCCCGTTCCACCCGGGAAGGCGTTGTGGCAAACCGCTTGGCTACTTCAGGATAGAGAACCTTCGTCACCGCGTTGATGACATCCATATCCCGCACCGTGATCATGATGGCCTCCCGCAGATACTGATAGCCCTTGATGTGAGCAGGGACGCCGATCTCATGGATCACGGAAGTCACCATGGTTTTCAGACTGGGTAAGCTCTCCTGGGGTGCTTTGAGAAACAAGCCCCGCATCTTATCCAGCAGTGCGGCCGTTTCAAAAGGCTTCGGCAGAAAATACGCCGCCCCCAGTTCTGATGCTTCCGCCAGCATCCGGTCGGAGACAAAGCCGGAGACCAGAATGGTCATAGGTGCGTCTCCCTGTTTCTGCAGTTGCCGCAGCACGCTGATGCCGTCCATGCCCGGCAGCATCACATCCATAACCAGAAGGTCCGGCATTCGTTCCTTTACCCGCTTCAGAATCTCATTTCCATCCCGCGCGATCTCCACAGAAAACTCGCCTGTCTTTTCCATTTCTTCCCACAGCAGCGTGCGAAATTCCTCGCCGGCGTCTGCCAGCAATACCGTCTTACGTTGATCCATAATGCACTCCCTTTTTCCCAAATTTGCGACGGTTTTAACGGTTTCAAGTCGCGTTTTATTTAAAATAGCACGTTCTCCTAACTTTTTCAATGAATCACAGCTAAATTTTCCAACAATCGTTCGACATTTTTCACGAGACAGCCTATTTTCCAGCACTTTCCGCGTTCTTTTGTTCTTATTTTTCATAAAATATAGCGATATCTGTCCGGCTTGTCTTCTTTTTTTGTGGTGGTCCTTTTCTTCTTCCACAAAATATGGTATGATAAGCCCAAGAAATATTTTGTTGCTTTTTCCGGATATAAAAATATTTTCGTCGACTGCAACTACCGTATCCGACAGCGGATACTCTCCCGCTGTACGCTTTTTTCGGAGGGATCATTATGGAGCTTCTGCGTCAACAGCTCATCGCCTACCGCCCGTGGAACGAGCAGGAGGAACGGGACCGGGAAGAACTGCTCCGCCGTCTTGACAGCCACGAGGATCTGTACACCAGAGCCAATACCGCCGCCCATTTTACCGCTTCCGCCTGGGTGGTCAGCCCGGACCGGAAGCAGGTCCTGATGGCCTATCACAGGCTCTATGACTCCTGGGCTTGGCTGGGCGGCCACGCCGACGGAGACCGGGATCTGCTGGCCGTGGCGTTGCGGGAGGTCCGGGAGGAAAGCGGTCTCACGGAGGTCCGCCCCGTGTCCGAGGACTTGTATTCTCTGGAAATCCTGACGGTGGACGGCCACGAAAAGCACGGCCGGTACGTTTCCTCCCACCTCCATCTCAACGTCACCTACCTCTTAGAGGCGGACCCCTCCGCCGCCATCCGTCCCAAGCCCGACGAGAACAGCCGGGTGGGCTGGTTCTCCCCGGCGGACGCTATGGCCGCCTCCAGCGAGCCGTGGTTCCGGGAGCGGATCTACACGAAGCTGAACGATAAGCTGTCCCGTTTTTAAGCCGCTCTATCGACGGACAAGTCAGCACATTTCCGCTCGAAACAACTCTCTGACACAGTGAATCGTGCGGAAACAGAAACCTTTTAGAGAAAACCCGCCTGTGCGGATATGCGTACCAAAGGAGGAGTGAACAGTGAAAGCATACGAGTACGTCAACATTCACATTGGGAAGTTTGTGGGCGCAGGATCGGAGGCGCACCGGGCCATTATCGACGAATACGCCGCAAGGGGCTATCGTTATGTCGGATACATCCCCACAAATATCAACAATTACGGAAAGATAGCGGACTTGGATCTTGTCTTTGAGCGGGACGCTTGACCGCCGGTTTGTGGGAGCCTCCATGCCAAAAAGGAGCAGGGCGGGGAGAAATGATTTCTCCTCGCCTCGTCATTTTACTTTTTCTACACGTTTTCTCCCGCGTTCAGCATAGTTTCCATGGAAATTCCATATCCTTTTGTTGCGTCGGAAAGCAGCACATGGGTCACAGCCCCCACCAGCTTTCCGTTTTGAAGAATGGGACTGCCGCTCATGCCTTGCACAATGCCGCCGGTGGCGGCGATCAGGTCCGGGTCTGTGACGGAGATCACCATTTCCCGACCGTCAGAGGCATTTGGGAGCCGTTTCAAAATTTCAACGGCATACTCCCGCACCTCGTCCCCGGACACATTGGCCCGGATCGTTGCCGGTCCCTCCACGGCATCGCCCACCGGCAGAGCCTCGCCCGCCACAAGGGTGCAGTCCGCCGGAAGTGTGCCGAAAATGCCGCAGTCGGTGTTGGCGCACAGGGGGCCAAGGTCGCCGGACAGGTCAAAATTGCCCCGCAGCTCCCCGGCGCTGCCGCTGCTCCCCTTCTTCACCGCCTTCACGGTGGAGGGCAGGATGGAGCCGCTACCGAAGGGCATCAGAGCCATGGTATCGCCGTCGGTGATCCCGTGTCCCAGCGCGCCGAAAGCGCCGGTCGCGGGATCGTAATAGGTCACGGTGCCGATGCCCGCCATGCTGTCCCGGATCCACGCGCCGATGCAGCAGATGCCCTGTTCATTCCGTTCCGGCTCCACAGAGAGGGTCAGAGGGCTGCCCTGCCGCTTGATCTCCAGTGCCGTGGCGTCCGTTCCATTTTTTTGCAGCAGGGATTGGAACTGCTCCGTGGAGGTCACGGCCTCGCCGCCGCACTCCACGATCACGTCGCCGGTTTTCAGGCCGCAGGTCCGGGCCGGAGTACCGCCCTCCGGCAGCTTTACCACCACCACGCCCCGGGCAAACAGCTTCACCCCTACGGTGTGTCCCACCGGCACCAGCCGTTTCCCCTCCGTTCCGGCGGCCAGGGCGGCGGTGGCGCACAGCGCCATGGCCAGTACCAGCGCCGCGCCGTAACGCAGTCCTTTTTGTATGGTTCCATGCAAGTCCATCACTCCTTTCGCGGCCGGTACGGCATTTTTTCAAAACAAATCGTTAATTTTTCGTCCTATATTCCTATTTGTATTGAAATTCTGTCGTGCCGCCGCAGATTTGTGCCGCATTTTCTGCGGACACGGTTATCTTGTCCGCTGCAGGCGCGGCAACTCCCGACAAAAAGCGGCAGCAGCGCCAGCCGGATCACGATGACGCTTTAAGCATAAGCGCAAAAAAGCAGACGCAGGAAATTCCTGCGTCTGCTGGTAGAAGCTTCAATTTAAAAATTCCACTCAATCCCGGCGATTGAAAATTTTGAAAATGTCATCGAAGGGATCTTCCTCCGGTTCAGCGGGCTTTTCCTCTGCCGGAGCAATGGGCCCAATGGGTGCAAAGGGTGCCTTGGGCTGCTCATCCTTCTCCTGACCCTCCAACTGAACGGGAGGCTTTGCAAATGTGCCGATCTTAGGCAGCTCGTCAGCCGGGTTCTTATCAAAGCCGGTGGCGATGACGGTGACACGGATCTCGTCGTCCATAGTTTCGTCGAAGGTGGCGCCGAAGATGGTGAGGGCGTCGGGATGGACGGCCTGCTGCACCAGAGAGGCGGCCTGCTCCACTTCCTCCAGACCGATGTCCATAGAGCCGGTGACGTTGATAAGGACGCCCTTGGCCCCCTCGATAGAAGTCTCCAGCAGGGGGCTGGAAATGGCCATACGGGCGGCTTCCTCGGCCTTGCCCTTGCCGGCAGCCCGGCCCACGCCCATGTGAGCCATACCTGCGTTCTTCATAATGGCCGTCACATCGGCAAAGTCCAGATTGATGAAGCCGGTGTCGCGGATCAGGTCGGAAATGGATTGCACTGCCTGACGCAGCACATCGTCGGCGATCTCAAAGGCGTTGGCAAAGGTGATCTTCTGATCCGTGGCGTGTTTCAGCCGCTCGTTGGGGATGATGACCAGAGAGTCCACCTTATCCTTCAGCTCGGCAATGCCGCTCTCCGCCTGCTGCATCCGGCGGCGGCCCTCAAAGCCAAAGGGCTTGGTGACCACGGCCACGGTGAGAATATCCATCTCCTTGGCGATCTCCGCTACAATGGGTGCGCCGCCAGTGCCGGTGCCGCCGCCCATGCCGGCGGTGATGAACACCATATCGGTGTCCTCCAGCGCCTTGGCGATCTGGTTTCGGCTCTCCTCAGCGGACTTGCGGCCCACCTCGGGGTCGGAGCCGGCGCCCTGACCGTGGGTCAGCTTTTCGCCGATCTGGATCTTGTATGTAGCACTGGAAACATTCAGTGCCTGCTTATCTGTATTCACGGCCACGAACTCCACACCCTTGGTGCCGGAGCGGACCATGCGGTTGACCACGTTGTTGCCGCCGCCGCCAACGCCGATGACCTTGATGTTGAC
>DXUR01000208.1 GCA_019417795.1 Clostridiales bacterium
CTTGCCGGGCAGCCCCATGTGCTGGACGAGCAGGGCTATCTGGATGCCGCCGCACAGGGCGAGGAGCTGTATAAGCGCATTGAGTTCGTCAGCTTGCAGGATATGAAAGGCTCGAGGTATTTCGGCGGCGAGTACGACAAGCTGCGCCACCTGACCGAGCTGAACTGGGATGTGCTGGTCATCGACGAAGCCCACGAGGGCGTGGACACCTACAAGACCGACCTTGCCTTTGACCGTATCCGCCGCCGCTTCACGCTGCACCTGTCCGGCACGCCCTTCAAGGCTCTGGCGAACGACAAGTTTGCCGGGGATGCCATCTTCAACTGGACCTACGCCGACGAGCAGGCCGCCAAGCGGAACTGGCAGGGCGCACCGGGGCAGCAGAACCCCTACGCAAACCTCCCCATGCTCAACCTCTACACCTACCAGATGTCCGAGATCATCCGGGACGAGATCCGGCAGGGCGTGGAGATCGACGGCGAAACGCAGGAATTTGCCTTTGACCTGAACGAGTTCTTTAAGGTGAAGCCCAGCGGCAGCTTTGAGCACGACGCCGAGGTGGACCGCTTTCTGGACGCCATGACCACCCAGAACAAATTTCCGTTTTCCACCCCGGAGCTGCGTGCCGAACTGAAGCACACCTTCTGGTTGCTGAACCGGGTGGACAGCGCCAGAGCGCTGGCGAAAAAGCTGCAGGCGCACCCGGTATTCCGGGACTATGAGGTGATCCTTGCCGCCGGTGACGGCAAGCTGGACGACACGGACGAGAACCAGAAGAGCTTTGACCGGGTAAAAGCCGCCATCGCCCACCACGAAAAGACCATCACCCTGTCGGTGGGGCAGCTCACCACCGGTGTCACCATCCCGGAGTGGTCGGCGGTGCTGATGCTCTCCAACCTGAAAAGCCCGGCACTGTATATGCAGGCGGCGTTCCGTGCCCAGAACCTCTGCCTTTTCCACGAAAACGGCACCTTCCGCCGCAAAGAGAACGCCTATGTGTTCGATTTTGACCCTGCCCGCACCCTGCTGATCTACGAGCGGTTCGCCAACGACCTTTCACAGGACACCGCCAGCGGCAAGGGTGACACCGAGGAGCGCAAGGCGCACATCCAGAATCTGCTCAACTTCTTCCCGGTCATCGGCGAGGACGAGGAAGGGGAGATGATCCCGCTGGATGCGGAAAAAGTCCTCAGCATCCCCCGCAAGATCAAGTCGAAAGAAGTGGTGCGGATGGGCTTCCAGAGCAATTTCCTGTTCCAGAACATTTCCAACGTGTTCAGTGCGCCGCAGGAGGTGCTGGATATTCTGCAAAACTTCCAGCCCATCAGCGAGGCAAAAGCAAAGCCCATCCAGATCACCCCGGACACCGGCGCAGACCTCTCCCTGAACGACAAGGGCGAGGTGGATTTGGACGAGGGCTACGTTATCGGCAAGGCGGCGGATGTGTTCGGGGCAAAGATCTACGAAAGCACCCCCGCACTGGACACCGCCCTGCAAGACCTGACCGATGCCCCGGCTCCTGCCAAAGAAGAGCATCTGGAACCCCTGAAAAAGAGCATCACCAAGGAGATCATCACCCCCATGGTGGAGCAGGCAAAGCAGGAGTATGGTCGGGACCTGAAGCTGTCCGACCAGAAGCGGTTTGAGAGTACCGCCAAAGCCAAGATGGACGTGGCGGTGAACAAGGTGGTGGACAACTACCGCATCGACCAGAGCCAGTTGGAAGAAAAGCGCACCCAGCAGTTACAGAGCTGTACCACCGCCCAGCAACGCCAGCAGGTCAACCGGGAGTTTGACGCAAAGCAGCAGCAGAGCACCGCCGCCCTGATGGAAACCCTGCAATCCACCATCCAGCAGACGGCGCAGGAAATGCAGCAGACCATCGTGCGCACCGTGGAGACCAACCAGAAGGAGCAGGAGAAAAAGGGCTACGAGGACACCGTCCGTGACCATCTGCGGGGCTTCTCCCGCACCATCCCGTCCTTCCTCATGGCCTACGGCGACGAGAGCGTGACGCTGGCGAATTTTGACCAGATCATCCCGGACAAGGTCTTTCAGGAGGTCACCAGCATCACGCTGGAGCAGTTCCGCTTTTTGCGGGACGGCGGACCGTACATCAACCAAGCCACCGGACAGGAGGAGCACTTTGCAGGCCACCTGTTCGACCCAGTGGTGTTTGACGATTCGGTGAAGGAATTCCTGAACCTGAAGGTCAAACTGGCGGATTACTTTGACGAGAGCCGCACCGAGGATATCTTCGATTACATCCCGCCCCAGAAAACCAACCAGATCTTCACCCCCAAGTGGGTGGTGAAAAAGATGGTGGATCTGCTGGAGCAGGAAAACCCCGGCTGCTTCGATGACCCCGGCAAGACCTTCCTGGACCCCTACATGAAGTCCGGCCTGTACATTACGGAAATCGTCAAGCGCCTTTACCGCAGCGAGAAGATGCGGCAAGCCTTCCCGGACGATAACGCCCGGCTGGAACATATCTTTGCCAAGCAGGTCTATGGGCTTGCCCCGACAGAGATCATCTACCGCATTGCTATCAGCTACATTCTGGGCTTTGCAAAGGATCACGGCATCACCGCCCACCATATCCGTCAGGCGGATACGCAGGAATTTGCCAAGGCGGGTACTATGGAAAGGGAACTGGATAAGATTTTCAGAGGTTGATAAAATAGAATACAGCATAAACCAAGGGCGGCTGTCTGCATGGGTGCAGATGGCCGCCTTTTTGTGCTATGCCTGTTACAAAAACGAAAGCTGTTGAACGTCCGGCAAATCGTTTTCAGGTGTGGAATGATTGGCTTTTTTCATCATGTTTCCAATGGTTTTTTTGATGGTGGACTTGGTTTCGATCCCTTGCTTGCGCATCTTTGTATCATTGGTGTTTTTTTGAACCGAGCAGATACTGGATTTCAAGATACGATTGTAGAAGTCCATTGCCATGATATTCGTCCGCTCATTTATATCAATCGTGGACTTTCCAGCATATCGCTGAGCGATATTCCGTGCGGTATGAAACATTGATGTTTCATAAATTTTAAGTTTGCTGGCGAAATCTTTTCCATTGCACCGTGAATTTAGGCTGTCTTCAAGAGGAATCAAATTCCCAATAATGCCATTTTCAGGGGAATTTGTATCATCCAAGATATGTTCGATCGTGAAGGCAGCACACTGCTTACTGGCACATTTGTATCGTTCAAGGACTTCCAAAACAACTTGCACACGTTCCTTGTTTCGGTCATCGTCGTAATACCCAGCGTGATGTGACCACCCTAAATTGGAGAATGCTTTGAGAAAGACTTCTTTGCTGGGAAGTTTATTCTTTAACTCTGAGATAAAGCATTCCAATGCGGAGTCGGAGTAGTGGTTTTCGAGAATACTGGAATTTTTGTAAATCGCATTTGTTATTTTGTTCGAATTTTCTTGTCCAATAATGGTATAGCAGATGAAAAAATCATAGAGAAACAGAAGGGTCTCCTCGTACTTCTCTTGGCTGAGGTGACCGAGTTCATATTGATGAATTAGACTTAAAAGGATAGGACGAATTTGTTCTTGCCGATGCTTTTTGAAAAAAGCATATACTTTAAATTCAACATTCGAACAGTTTGCAGATTCCTCAGATTGAGAAGGAGAAAGAAGGCGGTTGTAGTAGATGGACTTCTGATAAATATCGTCAAGAAGCGGAACAGTTGGAATGCCTTTGTTGGAATCACGAATGAGTTTATAATCGCTGATACCTTCCTGAACAGAGGTTCTATATTTGTGGGTTGCATAATGTTTTACAAAGCGTTCGATGTTGTTACCTAAAAGCGATTCGATCTCCGACCAAGTGGTTTTCGCAGTGTCGACATCTCCATCGGGTCTAATGCCTCTTAGAATAAAGTTCTTTAATAGTTCATGCCCTTCCAATGCTGAGCCGCGAGCGTTTAAAATCTCAAAAATCGTGTACGCATCTTCCTCGGAAGATGCGGTAATATCAACATATAGCAGATTGTCCGTTATGGCGGTTCGTAAACTGAGTAGGACCTGAATTGGGGAAAGAGTGGATTCTTCAATTTGTTTATAAATGCTGTTTATGAAAAACACAAAGGCAGCTGCGAGATTCTTGTTGTTTCGAGAAAACTGCTTTACAAGTGCTACGGTTTCAAAACACTTTGCCATATTTGGAGAAATTGAAAAGAGCCCGGTAATAATTCGCTCCAGTGCAATATATTGCTCAGACTTGATGACCATAGTTTCCTGATTTAAATCATCACGAGTGAACAAATACTGCTTTGTTCCTCGAAATTCGTCGTCAAATTCATAGCAATGAAGGCAAAAGGCTACACTTGCAAGAAAAATTGTCAGGGAAATAATCCGTTGTTGACCATCTACAATTGTAAAATATGAGATGCCGTTTTTGCGGTCGTTTTCTTTGTAAAGAACGATACTTCCGATGAAGTGGGTTGCTTCTTTTCCAGTAGCAACGAGCAAGACATCATCAAACAACTCTTGCCAGTTTCTTTTGTTCCATACATACTGTCGCTGGTTTCGGGGCGTTCCATAACAACGCTTGGTGAAAAGGTCGTAGACGTGTTTGTCATCTGCTTCAAAACTCAATGAAAGTCACCTCTTTTTCAGTGGATGGGTTTGAGCATCTGCTAATTAAGTTCATTTTAACCCATGAGAGCCAGAAAATCAACATTAACGCTATGATTTGGAAGTTGCGGTTTACCGATGAAAAACGAAATGGACTGAAAAGCTAATAATATAGAAAAACCAATGCTGACTTCTATATAATTGCAAGCGACAGTTATGCGACAGTATGCTAGTGCAGGCTTCATCTAACGGATGCGGTTTACGGGTTTAGGTGTTCCCAATAAACATTCCGCAAAACGAAATGCCGTTTATATGCTGACGAATTGTTGACTTGCGCTACGGAGACTCCTAGGGGGCTTTACAAATTTCAAATCCATTTTGTAAATTTGTAAACCAGACCGTCAGCTTTCAACTTTGACTTGAAATTGGCGGTTATTTCATAATCTAGATGATTTTCGAGTTCACAACACCATATCAAACAGGATAGGCCACCTTGTTCTCTATCTTTTTGCCAAAGTTTCCCTCGCTTTTTCTTGCACACTGCCGAAAGTGGCGTGTTTTCAAAGTTTTTTGTTGACACAACTCAATTTTTGTGGTAATCTATCTCAACAATTTAATATAACATATTTACTTAGAGTTCCAGCTCGGCTCCCGAAGGAGCCGGAGCAAGTTTTTAACTTTCTATCGCTACATAACGAACCCGAACCAAGGCCATCCCGGAAGGGATGGTCAGGTTCAGGTTGTTGTGTGGCGATTTTTTATTGCCAAATCTGGCACCGCACCTTGAAAACCGCATGACCGTCTGCATGGGATACCCGGCGATGACCCCCAAGTGGGAGAGCCGGAAAACGTCGCCAGAAGGGGGCAGGAAATCCATGCAGGGAGAACGGCACACCCAATATCAACTGGTCAAAATGGCCAGTTGATATGGTGAATGACACAAAGCGTCATTCACCAGAAAAACCTTATGCGTTACGGCTCAC
>DXUR01000209.1 GCA_019417795.1 Clostridiales bacterium
TACCACTATATTCACAACTAAAGCGCATGCAGAGATCGAGCTGTCTGCGCCCGAGAACGCTCAAATGGGTGCAGCGGCGCAAGCTTACAGTGCGTTTTCCCCTGTAAACTCCATAATTTATATTTGAAATCATAATTTTCCTTGCCTTTGCCGGAAGATTGTGCTATATTTTGCTGCGAGTAAAGGAAGCGATGAGATCGTTTCGCTTCCTTTGCATATACGGAATATAGATTCCGTTCTCAAAATCTCATATTTTGGCAAAACCGCCGAAAGGCGGCGACGCAAAGCCAGATGGGTCTAACGCCTCTCCGAATGGAGAATACGCTATGACAGCCGGTTGCACCCTTACTGATGTATTCGCTTGTCACTGCTCCGTCCGGCTTTGCTGGAACGGAGCTTTTTTCGTGAGGGGGTGGCTGACGATCCGACGAACATTTCGAGCGTTTTGCACCGAACAGGGAAAATCTGAGCTGCTCGCACAGTGGGACGGCGAAAAGAACGCACCTCTGACGCCGGACGATGTGACTTTCGGCAGCCACAAAAGAGTCTGGTGGACATGCCCGAACGGCCACTCGTGGCAGGCCATGGTTTACACCCGCAGCGAGGGAACAGGCTGCCCCTACTGCACGGGGCGCAAGGTTACGCCTAAACAGGGCGGCCTGGTGAAGCAGTTTCCACTGCTCGCGGCAGAGTGGGACGTCGAGAAGAACACGCCTCTGACGCCGCAGGATGTCACGACCGGTAGCCACAAGCTCATCTGGTGGAGATGCCCGAAAGGGCATTCCTACCGTTCCGCCGTCAAGACGCGGGTGCAGGGCAGCGGTTGTCCCTACTGTGCGGGAAAGAACGTCCTGCCAGAGGAAACCTCCCTTGCGGCTGAGTATCCGTCGATCGCGAAAGAATGGGATGCGGCAAAAAACGTGCCTCTTTTGCCTACGCAGGTGATCTCCGGCACAAGGCGCAAAGTCTGGTGGCGCTGCCCAAAAGGCCATTCATGGCGCGCGGCGGTGTATTCGAGGACCACCCTCGGCACGGGCTGTCCGGTCTGCACCGGCCGGCAGGCGTTGGCCGGTGAAAACGACCTCGCGACGCTGTACCCCGACATTGCCGCGCAGTGGGACGAGGAGAAAAACGGTGCGCTTCATCCAAACAATGTCACCGCGGGCTCGAACCGCCGCGTGTGGTGGCGATGCGAAAAAGGCCATTCCTACCGCGCCGTGATCGCGCAGCGCGTGCAGCGCGGCGACGGCTGCCCTTACTGCGCCAACCGAAAGGTGCTGCCGGGGTTCAATGATCTTGCGACCGCAGCGCCGCTCGTCGCGAAGCAATGGCACGAAACCCTCAACGGTGCGCTGACACCGGAGATGGTCACAGCTGGCAGCCACAAAAAGGCGTGGTGGCAGTGTTCCTACGGCCACGTCTGGAAAGCTGCGATTTATTCCCGCGCGGGCGTGCAGCAGTGCGGATGTCCCGTCTGCGCCGGAAGAACCAAGCGCAAAACCAAGTAAACCCAGCCCGCGGAGGCGGGCAAAAGATAAAGAAAACTTTAGGAGGTAATGAAATGAAACGGCGATTATTGGCGAGCTTACTAACGCTTGTCATGATGCTGAGCCTGCTACCTACGGCGGTTTTGGCATTAGATGAGGCACCTACGCAGGGGACTCCGACTGAGGTTTCTCAGGAAGCCCAGAACGGAGATCAACAGCAACAGAAGACGGAAGCGGAACCGCAGGAGCAGTCGAAAGAAATTTCCTCTGAGGGCGGCGAGCTGACCACGGGCAGCTATGTTCTGAACAAGGATGTTGAGCTGCGGGCAGACCTGACCGTCCCAGAAGGTGCTGTTGTCACGCTTGACCTGAACGGCCACACGCTGAAGGGTACCGGCAATGGCAGTGTCATTGTGGTAAACAGTAAGGGTGAGCTGACTGTGAAGGACAGCAGCAACAACAGCGGTAAGATCACCGGCGGCAATGCTTTAAAAGAAAATACATCTATTAATAGTAATACTTATAATGGTGGAGCTATTTATGTGGGTGAAGAAGCCAAATTGACCATGACTGGCGGTACCATTACAGAAAACAAAGCGTTTAATGGCGGAGGCATTTATATGGGCAAAGCCGCTGTTGTTGTGATCACTGGCGGTGAAATTTCCAACAATAAATCTCTCCGTGATGGCGGCGGTGGCGGCGGTGCTATCTACGCTTATGGAGAAGGCGGCAGCTTAAATATTGAAGGCTGCAAACTCAAAAACAATACTGCGGTCTATCAGGGTGGCGCTATTTTTACTGACGGGCCGACTTATGTGGGCGTAAATACAGAAATATCGGGGAATACAGCGGCCCATGGCGGCGGTATTTGTGCAAACGATTATCTTAAAATTACTGGCGGTGTCATTTCCAATAACACCGCAACAGGAGAAACCGGAACAACAGCAGGTAAGCCTATTTACGGTGGCGGTGTTCTTGTAAATGGTGCGACTTTAGATTTAGAAGGTGGTGTCATTTCTAATAACAAGGTCGTAATGTCTACAACGCTACCGACAAAGGGTGGCGGCATTTACTGCGATGTAAAGGGTACCATCAATATTCAAGGTAGTCCTGTTGTAAAGGAAAATACAGCCAATGATCAGGCGCAGAATATCTATTTGGAAAGCAACAGAGTTCTTAATTTGTCCGGCAATGTGGGGACTGATGCTGAACTGAATGTTACATTAAGTTCTGAAATTGGCCGCGTTACAAATGTAACAAATTATTCTCTTGCAAACGGAGTAATCAAGCCGGATGATCAGAACCTTGTGGTTACGGTCAGAGATAGTGATGTGTATCTGACAAAGAATGTCGATGAAAATGAAGCAATTTGCTCGATTCAAGTTGAAAATAAAACGGTTTATTTTGATACTTTAGACGCAGCAATGGCTTCGCTTCCTTCTGATGATAATAAAGTGACCTTGCTGAAGAACTGTGAGTTGACCTCTACAATTGTTGTCCCCGAAACAGAAGTAGTTCTTACCAGTAACGGCCCTATTACAATTGAGTGGCCAAATGCCACAAATTATTTGTTCTATATTCCCGCAAATGCTAAGTTAACAGTTGAGGGCAATATTACTATTCAGGGGAACTATGCCGAGCAGTCAGCGAATTCTAAGAATGAATACTTGCGTGCATTTGAAGTTCTTGGAATACTGAATATCGGCAAAAAAGATGGGAACACCGTGGATTCTCCCGTAGTAAAAGATTTCAATACCATATGTGTTGGATCTGACAACAAGCTGAAAGCTACATATAGCTACGGAGCAATTGAGGTTAGTAATGGTGGTACGTTAAATTTTTATAGTGGAACCCTGAAGAATAACGCTGCGAATATTGGTGGCGCGATATACGCAACAGGCCAAAATTCGGTTGTAAATCTTTATGGCGGAGAGATCACCGAAAATAAAGCGTACAGAGGCGGTGGTGTTGCTGCTAAGGGAGGCGCAACTGTAAATCTTGCCGGTACAACAATTAGTAAAAATACAGCGACTTCAATTATTGGCGATACAACAACGCATAGGGTGGACAATGCTGGAGGCGGCTTGTATATTGCTGGTGCCAACTTAAATATTACTGCAGGTGAGATCAAAGAGAATGTAGCAGATAATAGCTACGGTGGAGGTCTATTTGCTGAAGGACAAAGCACCTATGCAAAGATGTCTGGCGGAAAAATTGTTGGCAATGTAGCTACTGCAACTACTGGCGAGTCCAGTGTTTATATCGGCCGAGGTGGTGGAGTTAATATTGCTTCTGGTGCGGAATTTACATTGTCTGATGGTGAAATAAGTAACAATGAAATCCGTGATACGGTTGAAAACAGCAAAAATATTGCTACTGCCGGTGCTGGCGTGATTGTAGAAGGTACGTTCAATATGACAGGCGGGACTGTCAGCGGAAATAAGAATGCACATTACGGTGCTGGTTTATATATTACCGTTAAAGGAACTGCAAACCTGACTGGTGGCACTATTACTGGTAACGAAGCAAAAACGGCTGGTGGTGGCGTTTATCTCGCGAATAGTGTCGCACACGGAGAAAGGCTGACAGTTGCAAATACACCTGTTATTAGTGATAATACGGTTAATGGTGCAGCAAATAATCTTTTTATAGTTTCTGGTAAGACTGTCGAGTTAACCGGCGAGATGAGCAACGGCGCAGCCATCGGCGTGACCACACAGGCTAACCCCGCAAACGACAATCCTATTCAGATCACTACCGCGGAAACCGGCACCGACTATTACAAGGATGCCGCCAGTTACTTCATCCCCGATGCGGCCAAAGTGATCGCACAGGCGAATGAAAGCGGCAACTATGTGGAACTGGCCTATACAGCGGATACCTACCACAAGGTAACGCTGGATTTGTCTCACGCCAGCGTTTCTATCGGCAGCCCCACCACGATGGTCAAAGGCGGTGAGTCTTGCACGATCGGCATTAAGGCCGACGAGGGCTACACACTTCCGGTTGAAGCACCGAGCGGAGTAGCAAGTTATAATTGCGATAACAGCAAGACCACTGCAAATGTCACGGTTACGCCCACCGCGAACACCAATATAACAATCGAAGCTGTAGCCAACCGCTACAAGGTAGTGTTCAACGGCAATGACAGCACCAGCGGCAGTATGGCTGCGCAGGCCATGACTTATGATGCTACCAATAATCTCACGGCAAATGCGTATACCAAAACCGGTTGTAATTTTGCGGGCTGGTCTACCACCAAGAATGGCAGCTGTGAATATCCCGACAAGGCTTCTGTTAAGAATCTAACTGCCGAAAACGGTGGAACGGTGACCCTGTATGCCATCTGGACAGAAAAGACTCCAATTCATAAATTTGACGATGGCGACACTGCCATTCAGAGCCACAAGTATGATGGTAAGGCCAAGCAGTATGTGCTGACCAGCGCTGTTAATGACTTTGTTATTGCGTATCAGAAGAACGGCGCAAATATTAAGAACCCGACCAATGTCGGCACCTATGATGTCATCATCTCCCGCGCGGAAGACGCTACCTATGCGGCGTTCAGCCAGACCATCACCGGCGGCCTTGTGATCACGGCGGCGGATTATCCTGTTACCGTCTCTGCGGACAGAACGGCAGTGACGGGCGGCGGCACGGTCAAGCTGACTGCCTCCAGCTCTGTTGAAGGGATCACGGTGACCGGTATCACTTGCAGTGATCCCAGCATTACGGTAACGTCGAACGGTGGCGGTTCTTATTCCGTGATCCTCCCCGGCGTGACCAAGACCTATACCTTTACAGCCGAGGTTACAGGCGATTTGAGCAACTATGGCAACGGTCCCGCCACCTGCACGGTTTCCGTGACCCGTCGCCACACTTCTTCCGTTACCCCCGGCAACACCGTTTCCGTCCCCTCCACCCCGAGCGGCACGGTGACGGTTAACCCGTCCACCGCTTCCAAGGGCGAGACCGTGACGATCACGACCAAACCCAGCGAGGGCTATGAGCTCGGTTCCATCGAGGTTCTCGACAAGAACGGCGATTCGCTCAAGCTCAAGGATCTCGGCAACGGCA
>DXUR01000021.1 GCA_019417795.1 Clostridiales bacterium
GGCTCATGATATGGATAAGTACAGTAACCAAATGACCTCTAATGGGGCATCTAAGATCTATCTGATGGCCCGAAAAAATGGAATGGCATGTCGTCGGCTGACCTGGAATCCGAATTATAAAGGGTTTGATGATTGGCAGCTTGCCCTTCGGGAGAAAGAACAGAAGGAAAAGGAGGTGCAGAGAATGAATTTTAAGCAGCAATATCTGTGCGGTAAGTGTGATTTTACCTATATAGATGGCTGCGTCGAGCTTTGGCACACCAGAGCGGAGAAAGATTTGGACCTGACAGAGTATCTGGGGCTGACAAAGGAAGAGTATCAGATATTTCTTGCTCAAGGCAATCAGGCGCTGAAGGATATTCTGGACAGCCAGAGAGTTTTCCGGAGATTTTGCATTTACCAGCTTTGCCTGGGTGAGACACAGACGGTACCTTTCGCGTTCAAGCAACTGGATGCACTGCGTAAGGCTGGATATGAACAGCCGCCTGCCGCCGCCTATCAGACGGTATGGAGCGCAGAGGTCTGTTGCCCAAAGGGTCAGAATGACATGGAAGTGCTGGGGCGTCTGTTCCTGGACTACAATGAACATTTGCCGGAAGATTACAGAGGTCGTCCGTTGGCTCCATCTGATGTGGTGGAACTGGACTGCCAAGGCAAACGCACATACTTCTATGTGAATGACTGCCGGGATTTTGCACCGGTACGCTTCTCCCCATTCTTGTGTAAAAGACTTCCGGAGCCTGCTCAAAAACAGGAATGAAGGGATAGGGGTCAGATGCGTATTGCAGAAAAGAAGAAAAGTCAGATTGCAGCACTGTATGAGCAGTGTTCCGGCCTTCCGGCAGATGTCAGAAGTTGTCTGGAGAATGGCTACTTTACCGTAACGGTACCTCCGCCATGGAATATGAGCAATCAAAAGGTTGCGCAGGAGGTGCAGGACAAAATCAAGGAATGGTCAAGGCAGTATACTGGCGTGGTCTGCTACTGTTTTGACAGCTTCAGCACACTTTTATATGTGCTGTGAGCAACACACAATGGCATGGAAAGGATCATAACGGCCTGCTCCATGCCTTTTTTGCGAAAGGAGATTTTACAATGGGTGTTTTTTCAGAAATAGCAATGGAGCAGCAAAACGGTATGTTCGATTCGTCTGCAGCCTTTGAGGATGATGAAGCCTTTGAGCTGGAGGAGATGGAATCTTTGCCTGTGCCGCCTGTAGGTACAGACACTGTCCCAGTATCGGCGGCTTCGGTTTGTGCCGGTGAGACTGCTTTGGCTGATGCAGAGGAGGAACCTACGGATGAAGTAGCGCCTGCTGGGGAAGAGAAGTCTGCTGAGGAGGGGAATTCGGCACAACCGCCCGCCGCAGAAGATGAAGAAAAAAAGCGTGCGGAGCATGAGGCGGCTGAAGCCCAGCGCAAAGCGGAATTTGACGCCAAACAGCAGGCGAAGAAAGCCGCAGAGCAGGAGCAGATCGCCCGTCTGGAAGCGATGAGTGATGAAGAAGTAATCGCGGCCTCTACCCAGCGGGTAAGTACTGATGTGGAAAAACTGACGCGGCGCAATATGAAGGAGTGTGTGTCCGAGCATATTCAGATGCTCTGTATGGAAGATACGGCGTTTGCCCGTCTGACAATGCATCCGAAAAAGAACATGATTCGCTGTTTCCAGTACATCAACCGGAGAGCCTGGGATTATGTACAGGATGAACTAAAAGCAAGCGGAACCCGCCCTGGTCCCGGACAGCAGGCGTATGGCTGCGATGTGCCGGATGATCTGTGCTATCAGTGGGCGGAAGATTATTTCCGTGACCCTGATGCCAAGGAAGACCATGAGGATGAGGAAAAGTTTGTTCCCAAGCCGTATGCTGGGAAGTCCTCTGCAAAGAACAAACCCAAGAAGGCGGCAGAGAAGAAAAAGACGGAACCCAAGTCGGCACCCAAGCAGGAGGAAAAAAAGCCTTCTCAGGATGGGCAGATGTCGCTGCTGGATTTTGGTATGGCAAAGGCAGGCTGAACCGGCAAAGGAGGAAAAATGCAGAATGATTGCTTATAAGGGCTTTCGCCCCGGGCTGATATGCCGTGGCTATCAGTTTGTGATGGGGCTCAATACGACTGAAAAAGCAAATTGCAGGGAAAATGGATTTCACTGCGCGGAGGACCCGCTTGACTGCCTTAGTTATTATTCCAGCCTGGAGCATTCGGAATATTATATCGTCAACGCCGGCGGCGACATCGATGAAGATGAGCATGACTCCAAAATCGCCTGTACGGAGCTGACTGTGATTAAGCGGCTAACCAAAGAGGAGTTGTTTTTACATGGTTTGGCATACATGGTAGATCATCCGCGCAGGGTGTGGAGCTCCCATGTGGCAGCCAACCGGGCAATGGCGAACTGCGGTTATGCGGTGGTACGGGGCAAAGACCCCGTTGCTACCGGAAGACTGGGAGACATCCTTGCTTTTGCGAAGGAAGCTCCGGATTCGGAAAGTATCGTACAGGTTGCAGTGGGCCGGATTGACGGCGTTACATTACTGCCTGATGTGTGGTATGGCGTAGATTTGACAAAGAGGATGGTGAATTGAGATGAAAAAAAGAGCCCTGATGGCACTTCCCAATCTGACAGCGACGGATGAAATGAAGAAAATCGCGACTTCAGACCTGCCAAGAAAGGAAAAAACTGACTACGGATATGTTCGGGAAGTCTGTGAGTATTATACCTATCTGAGATGTATCAAACAGGATGGAATATTGAAGGTGGCTTTCTTTTTCCCAGAGCATCTTCGCTTGGATGGGAGTAATCCGGCCTATGAAGTGTATCTGGATAAAGAAAAGCGGCAGTTTATTACCTATAACAGCCTGATACAGAAATGGTGCGAATCCAAGTTGGACAGACTGGACTGGAAGCGGCAATACTGGTATACCAAAGCCTACTGGATCAGCGAGGAAGATGAGACATCTATACAGGCATATCTGAACATCAATAAAAAAGCGGTAGAGGCAATCCGGCAGTTTCAGCGGAATGTGCGTGAGGAACAGCTCGAACAGCGGCACCGGCGGGAAACTGATCCATGGGATAAAGATATGGAACAGGTGCCGGAACTTCCGAAGGACTGGAGTCGATGGGTGGATAAGGTTGCCATCCGGCAAAATTACATTTACTACCACTACAAAAAGGGCGGCGCCAAAACAGGTTATTGTACCTACTGCGAAAAGGAAGTACCGATCAAGGTACATCCACATCACAATCAAAAAGGCCGCTGTAGTTGTTGCCGCCATTCGGTGGTATTCAAAGCCTATGGACGAGCGGGGTATATGCAGACAGAAAAACATTTTGCCTACCTGATCCAGCGATGCAAAGTTGGCTTTGTAGTTCGTGAATTTCAGGCTGACCGGACATACAGAAAAGAAAGCCTTCCAAACTCCAGACTTTATTGCCAGGAAATCCGGCGCACGATTTATGACAAGGAAAGGAAGCCAAGAACCTACTATTGGGGGTTGTATAAGCAGCGCAATATGCGTTGGATTTCCGGATCCCCCTGTTCTTACAACTGGTCTGGTTCGCATAATGGACGGGTCTATGGCAAAACGCTGCCAACTCTGGAACAGAAGGAACTTCGATGCACAGGGCTGGTCAACTGGATTCGGAAGCAGAAAAGCGTTGATCCGGAAAAATATCTGGCTGTGCTCGAACGGATACCGCAAATGGAACAGATCAGCAAGGCGAGCCTGCCGAAGCTTACCAGAGAATGTTTCAGTTCCTGCGGAACGGTCAGTGAACTTATCAAAAACCGTAGTACAGGGAGCCTGATCAAAGCCTTGGGACTTGACAGCAGAAGGTTTCAGCGCCTTCGGCTCCATAATGGAGGCTGTGATCTGCTGCGGTGGCTGCAATATGAAAAGGGCACCGGCAGGGAAATCCCGGATAATGTCCTTTTGTGGATGTATCAGCAGGATATTAAGCCCAGGGATGTCCAGTTCATTGCCGACCGCATGAGCATGGTGCAGGTCTATAACTATGTGCGGCGTCAGATGCCATCTTTCCGGCGAAACAGCCATGAGGTACTGCGTACATGGGAGGATTATCTTTCCATGGCAAAGAAACTGCACATGGATGTTTATGATGAGATCGTATATCGCACCAGAAAGCTGCGGCGGCGCCATGATGATCTGGTGCTCAAATGCCAGGAGAAGGATATTGAACTGCAGGCCGAGGAGATGGAGGAGAAATTCCCCCATGTTAATGCCATCTGTCAGGAAATCAAAACGAAATATGAGTACGCCGATGCGGATTATATGGTAGTGGTGCCAAGCGGTATTCTGGATATTATTACCGAGGGGCGTGCGCTCCATCACTGTGTAGGAAGCAGCGACCGCTACTGGGATCGGATTGAGCGGCGAGAAAGCTTTGTGATGTTTCTGCGTAAAACGGATGATCCTTTCCATGCCTATTACACGCTGGAAGTGGAGCCGGATGGAACAGTGCGGCAGAAACGGACGGAATATGACCGGCAGAAGAAGGACATTGAGCAGGCAACAGAGTTCCTGCAGAAGTGGCAGCGGGTGGTTACCGCCAGGCTGACAGAAAGCGACAAGGCGCTGGCTGCAGAGAGCCGTGTCCTTCGTGAGAAGGAGTTTATCCAGTTGAAGAAGGATCGGGTCATCATCCATACCGGCCATTTGGCAGGAAAACTTTTGGTGGATGTGCTGATGGCAGATCTGATGGAGAACACGGATAGCATCCAGTCTCCGGCGCTGGCTGCTGCAGCGTGACAAATGAGAATGGCCGGGCATCCTTTGGGTGTCCGGCTATTGATGAACAAGGAAGGAGCAGAGCATGAAACAAATTGGAAATCTGGCAGTGGTTTGCGCCAGGCGACAGGATGTGCTGCTGCAGGTTGGCAGTGAAAAGGTATGTGTCCATGTGGGAGCCGGACCAGAGCGGAATACGCTTCACGCAGCGTGGGACGATGATGACGCCATTCAGCGTATTGTCCATGAATTGAATTTTGGCAGGTATGCAGCCGGCAGAAATGGGCTGCATACCGCACAGCAGGATTGCCCTGTGGGGCGGGGAAAGGAGAAAAGCGCATGATCAAAAACCTGAATCAGCTGCGCAGGACACTTCGGGAAGGGACGCAGTTGGAGATATTGGATCACTGTCGGCCGGAATGTATTGGGCAGATACGGAACATTACGCTGGTAAACACGCAGGGCTTTTATAGTACCGTAGCGAATCAGCCAGATGCGTCTGCCAACAGAGGGAACGGCGGCCGCGGCCCAATCCTTTGGTGGGGCAGAGCCGCCCACTGGCAGTTTACAGACGGTGTTTGCAGTGTTTTCGACAGTGAACAGAAGCATACGGAAGAAGAACTGGTTATGTCCTTCCGGGTACTTGAAAAGGAGGCAGCATAATGGAACGGAATATTTTTGAAAAGCAGAGAGAATTGAATGACCGGCTCAACCGTTATCGGGATGAGTATTATAACCGCAATGCGCCCAGTGTGTCAGATGAGGTCTATGACAGACTCTTTGACGAGTTGAAAGAGCTGGAACAGGAAACGGGAATCCAAATGGCAAATTCGCCAACCCAGACAGTAGGCTATCCTGCGGTAAGCAGACTGGAGAAAACCAGACATGAGATCCCGCTGTTGTCTTTGGATAAGACTAAGAGCAGTATGGTTCTTCTGAATTTCATGGGTGAGCAGCAGGTGATGCTGATGCTCAAACTGGATGGCCTGACTGTAAAGCTGACCTATGAGAATGGAGAACTTCTGGAGGCGGCTACCCGTGGCGATGGTGACGAAGGGGAGATCATTACCCATAACACCCGAGCCATCAGCGGTATTCCTTCCCACATTACCTACAAAGAGAGACTGGTTGTGACGGGTGAGGGCTTTATCAGACCCAGTGATTTTGAGGAACTGAAGACCAGCCTGCAGGACAGCAGCGGTAAGCCCTATAAAAACGGCCGCAATCTGGCTGCTGGTTCCATCCGTCTGATGGATGCCAAGACATGCCAGGAGCGTCGGCTGGTTTTCATGCCGTTTGGTGTGCTGGAGGGCTTTCCGCACCTGACCCGGAAATCAGATAAGCTGCGGGAATTGCGTGCGCTGGGGTTCCAGCCCTGCAAGTATCTGGTCACAAAGCAGAAACTGACATTGGAAAATGTGGAAGCCGGTATTTATCAGCTGAGGCAATATGCCACTGACAAAGATATCCCCATTGACGGTATCGTGGTTTCGTTTAACGACATCGCCTATGCCCAGAGCTGCGGCCACACCGGACATCACTATAAGGACGGTCTGGCCTATAAATTTGAAGATGACCTGCATGAGAGCCTGCTGCAGTACATTGAATGGACACCGGGCAGAACTGGAGAGATTGCTCCGGTAGCTGTGTTTACACCGGTGGAAATCGATGGCTGCGAGGTCAGCCGGGCCAGTCTGCACAACTTGTCCTTTATTGAGGATCTGGAACTGATGGCTGGAAACCGGATTCTGGTAAGCAAGCGAAATATGATCATCCCTCATGTGGAGGAAAATTTGGACAGAGGCGGTTTCTCTATGGCGGATACGATTCCCCATGTTTGCCCCTGCTGCGGACAGCCTACCCGCATCCATGAATCAAGCGGAAAGGGCGAAAAGAGCGAGGATCGCATCATCAAGACGCTGTACTGCGATAATCCTGACTGTGAAACACGCCGGCTGAAGAAGTTCGTTCATTTTGTCAGCCAGAAGGCGATGGACATTGAAGGGCTGTCGGAGGCTACACTGGAAAAATTCATTGGTCAGGGATTTATCCATAGTTATCTGGACATTTACCGTCTGGACCGCTACCGGGCTGAAATCGTCCGCATGGATGGGTTTGGTGAAAAGTCCTGGCAGCGCCTTTGGGACGCTATCCAGCAGAGCCGGAATACCACCTTTGAACGGTATCTGATTTCTATGGACATCCCTATGATCGGCAACACTGCCAGCAAGGTATTGGGTCGTGTGTTCCACTATGATTTGGATGAGTTTCGGGATGCGGTCTATGGAGGCTATGATTTTCGGCAGCTTCCGGATTTCGGGGAGACATTGCATAACAATATCCACGACTGGTTCTGTGTAGAAGATAATTTCTGTATTTGGGAGGAGTTACAGACTATGATGAATATTCAAAAGCCTGCTGTGGCAGAACACAGCGAAGACAGGGTGCAGGATAATCCCTTTGTAGGAAAGACTATCGTAGTTACCGGCAAGGTGGAACCCTACACCCGGGACGGAATCAATGACCTGATCGAATCACTGGGCGCCCATGCCGGCAGCTCGGTGTCCAAGAAGACGGATTATCTGGTCTGCGGCGAAAATGCCGGCAGCAAGTTATCCAAGGCCAGGGATTTGGGCGTTACAGTGCTGTCGCCTGCGGAGTTTTTCAGTATGGCTGGTGCTGAGTAAGATAATATAGCATACCATCGGTGTGCTGTCAGTTAATCAATGGGGAGAGAGCCGAAACAGGGCTCTCTCCCCATATCTTTTATGGAAGATTTCAAGTAGGAGGGATTTTAATGCATATCGACAGGATACCGGTTTACCGGGTATATCAGAGGGCTATTGATTTGGAGCTTTACCATTCCTTTGCCGAATTGGTAGTACAGACTTCTCAGGACGATACGGCGAGAAGGACTTACCGACAAACAAGGGCGATGCAGATATGGCAGGTGGAAACGGATGTGTCCGGCTATTTTGAACCATACCATTTGCGTTACCCTGGCGAGGTGTTGGAGCGGTTTGAGGAAAAACTGGGCGATGATGTCCAGGTGTTCCGCGCTCTGGCCCTGGCGCTGGGAAATACCTGTGCGATCCAGTCTGACAATATGTTTGTGGGTAACCAGCGTGGAGCATTCCTCCAGAAATTGCGACGGTCTGCCGGAGAAGATGTGTACCTGCAGGGCGCTCTGTATCTTTTGGAAACAGATGCGGCACAGCGCCATGCCCTGTTGGAGAAACTGGCAGAAAGAGAGTATATGAGAACGGAAGAAGCCCTGTTTGTACTGTCGCTATTTGATGATACGGAACGCGGCTATGAGGCGATGCATACCCAGCTGAGCCGCCTGTTTACACAAAATCGAACACTTTCTCTGGTATATGATTTTGGTGTGCTGGAATGGTTCATCCGGTTCTATGCAGAGCAGGCAAAGAAATACCGCGGGAAAGCCGACCTGGTGCTGCGCACGCTGATGAAACTGCCGTATATGAATGTGAAGCCCGACAGCCGCGAATTTTCGGTTTTGACTAAAGCAGGGTATCGCTGCGATGAAATCATTTTGGCAAACTCTCTCGCTGTATGGGCGGACAGGCTGCCGGATCGGTTGAGTTCCAAGAGCATCACTGCCGAGAAAATCGCAGCGGCGTGTGGGCGGATGCTTCTGAATGCTCCAAAGGATCTTTCGGAAGAATTTTATGAGTATCTTGGCTGGCTGTTTCGGTTCTATGACAGCTTTACGGTCAAGTACGAAGGATTTCAGGGACTCTGGGAAGCGGTTCAATATGGTTTGAACCCCACAGCGCCGAAAACACTGTTATGGATGAATCAAACGATACAGAAAGATTTTCCGTACCGATTTGATGTGTTTGATCCTCAGTACGATGATCTCGCGAAGGAACTGGAGCGGGATAACTATATGGAGTTGTTTACCTTGCAAATGCTGCATTCCAGGCAGGCGATCCCTTTGAAACAGTGGCTTTCCAGATACCAAGAACTAACCGGAGCCGATTATGGAGAATATTTCAGAAGTTGCCATAAGAACAGTGGGCGGGCGTTTGCCTTTCTGGTGGAAAGGAAAGAAATCGATTTATGGGAGTTTTTTGAGCAGCACAGGGATGGTGGCGAATACGCGCCACAACTGAAACTGCTGCGGGAGTATGCCCTAAGAATTTCGAGCTGGAGATGTTTCCGGTTTGTAGAGAGGTTGCTGGCTGAGTATACTTTTCCCCATCTTCAAACGATTTTTGGTGAGCGGTTTTACTTTCACGAATGCTTTGTCAGAAGTGAGGGGTATTACAGCAGAAGAGAATATAAAACATACATCAGCCGGCCATTCCTAACTGCAGAGCAGCAGCGACAGCTTTATGACTGGGTGGAGCTTTCATTTTTCCAAACTGAGCCGGAAAAATATGAGGACTTCGTTTTAAGTGCCTTAAAAGCACCGGAGATCCAACGCCTTTATGATAAAAAAGCGCTGGCAGCGGTGTTGCGGCAGTTTTTTCTCCACAGCGAGTATAACGGCTATGAAATCAACCGGCTGAAGGAAACATTCTATTCCAAGGAAGAGTTGGAGGATGAGCGCAGAGTCGAAGCTGAGAGAAAGGAGCAGGAAAAACGACTGGAGCAGGAAAAACGAACCATACAGAAACGGGAAAAGCTGCAGCAGCTTTATAACGGCAGCGCCGAATCTCTGGTTAAATTCATTGGGGGATATTATCATCAGGACGAGAAGAACGAGGTGCTGAATATGGCGTTTGACAAGCTGGTGGAATGGCCTGTCGGTTGTGTACGGACGATGGAAGCCAAAGGCGCACATGCCTTTTTTGAACTGTGTGGTGAACTGGTAAAGTCTGAACCCCGGCCAAGGCATGAGATTTTGAATATGGTACTGACACTGATTGGAGGTGAAGCAGCATGAGAAATACATTAAAACATCTGACCCTATTGACCAGAATGAAAGATGACGGATTGCTCCCGGCGCTTACAGGCAGCTTTTCAGAGGATGCCATAGCGCAGGCATGTGGACAGGTGGAGACACTTCAATTACAGGAACGGCTGCACATCCGAAAGACAAAGCGGATACAGGAAGAACTGGTTCGGGTGCCGAACTTTGCAGCACTCTATGGTGCGTTGTGCAGGCAGGAGATTGGTGATGAAGAAATTGCTTCGGTCTTAGAGTCGGCAGACGGGTATGGAGAGAGACTGACAGCGTATCCCCAAGAGCAGGTGCTGGCAGTCATGGAATTGGAACTGTTGCCTTCCCTGCGGTTTGAATACCTGAAATACTATTTTCCCTTTGTGATGTATGAAGAAGAGGAGCAGGTCATATTGGATAACCTGCAGACTTTTCCCATTGCGGAGTGGAAGGGACTTTCCATGCTGACGGAGCACCAGCGGGATATGATGCGGCAGCCGTTTCTTGGTTCGTATCTGTTTTGCTGGCATCAAAATGAGCGGAAAGCTCTGGAACTGTTGGAACAGAATCGTCCGCTCCAGAGAGTCTGCATCTTGCTTTATCGGCAAGGTGTGCGGCTGTTTCTGTCAGTAGAGCGCCTGAAAGATCTCCGGTGGATGAAAATGACCGATGTGGGAAAATTCCGCCGGCTGTTGGCTGTATTTGAATATGATGCAGAGGATTTGTCTGCTTTTTTTGACCTCTGGCTGGACAACCATGCCGGACAATACGACCTCAACTGGTTTATCTCCCAGCCACATCCTTTAAGCAAGGAACGAAGGAAAGAAATTTTATGCAACCAACTGAGTTATTTGAATGCTCTGTATGCCGGCAGGCTCCATTTGGATTTTAATGCAATCCGACAATTCCAGTTTTCAATTCTCATTTATGCAGTGGAGCATAGAAAAAAGCATTTTCTGGATTTGGTGGATCAGAACAGTGAAGTGTTCCTGTCCTTGGGGAGATACTCACTTTTGTTTGAGCCAGGCTTTTGTGAGCATTGCAACATCAATTCTCTGACGCTGAAGAATTTGAAAGCCAGCGATTCTGTGAACCGCAATGACAGCTTTTTTACGCTTCTGGAAGAAGGGCAGCAGTACACCTTCGAGGAAATGTATCAGCTCTGGCATCAGAAAGAGGTTTACGTTCGGCTATACACCATGCTGACACCTCTTCCTGTGGATCAGCGTTTGCTGACACTTCGGCAGCTGATAAAGCGGGAGCTGGTCAGCCAGTATACAGGAGATACAGAGCTGGAGCAGCTTGGAAAATGTCTGTTGGAAAGGCCATTTAGCGAATGGTACCGGAGTTCATTTGGACATATCCGTGGACTGACCCGGAGGACTGCCATGGAACTGTTACAACACTATACGAAGCTGCAGACATTCATACCGGCTTTCACTGCGGAGCCGGATGCGGTATTTGCCCTCAACAATATGACGGCTCTTTTGGAAAGGACGGATTGGAAGCAGGTACGCAAAGATATTCTGACAACAGATGCAGACTGGCTGGAACTAAAAGACAAGCTGGTCTTCTCGGATGATTTTGTGGAGCAGAACAGGGAGACTGTCACGGAGTTTTTACTGCGGGGTGACGCGGCTATGGTACGCGCTCTCTATGGGGAACTGGACGGGCAGGAGTTGGCTGTTGAAGCGCTGCGACGGATCGTACAGGCTGAATTGATGGGCCAGTTCTATAAACTCAAATATTTTGCCGGTGACCTGCAGCGTGAGATCCGCTACCCTGTCAGCGAGATGCAGGAGAGCCTCTGGAAGAAAAATCTTTCTTTGGCCCGAGGTGCATTTCTGGCAGAAGAGGTGGATGATTTTTACCACACTCTGCGGCTTGGGGAGCTTCCTCATGGTACCTGCCTGTCTTACCGTACTGGAAGCCAGAGAGAGTGCCTGTTAGCCGCCTTTGACTCTAACAAGAAGATTATTCTTGTGAAAAAGGATGAAACAGTGGTGGCTCGCGCCTGCCTCCGTCTGACAAAAGGTGCATTTCAAAAACCACCTGCCATCGATTTTTCTTTTGCTGATTTGTCGCAGGAGAACACGGCTACCGGAAAGTCTGCCGCAGGTGAGAAGGCTGTGTTATTCCTGGAGAGTGTTTATACTTCCAGACTCAATGATATTGAAAAAGAGGAAGTAATGAAACTGGCAGTTTCCCTGACAACACAGAAAGCGGCAGAGTTGGGTGTTGTGGCGGTACTTGCAAGAAAGTATCTTGGTTGCTATGAACGGGATGAGTATGTGCTTGCACCGTTCTATGTGTACATCTCAAAATCCAAAAACGGATGGCAGTATCTGGACTCTCTGGGCGGAGCGGCATATACCTCAGCAAAAGAGGAGTATGTAGAGCATCCATTCCTGGTCACACAGACTGCCATGCATCATACAGGGGCAAATAACAGAAACGAGGTGGATTATGAATAATAGGACAATGGCAACGGTTTATGTGGATCGGGATAGTATTTCCCTCAAGACCCGCTCCAGAAATGGCTGTTCGCCGCAGCAATTTATTATTTTGAAAAAGGAACTGCAGCGGCTGGAGGAGAAGAAGTATTTGATCGCCAAAGATATTCATTCCTATGCAGAACTGCGGCTGTGTGATGCCGTAGACGGTGTCAAAGTGCTGGAGTTTTCCTTCACATGGCTGAAGGATGCTGGCAGAGACAGCGTTTCCGGCTATACCGAACGGATCAGGCTGCCCTATGAGCCGTTTCGCGCATATGCGGCAGGTGAGGAAGAAACCGTTGATGGAACACGGTGGCGGCTGCTGTCCATTCCGGAACAGAACCGGCCAAAGCTAGAGTTTCACAGCCGGAAAAATCTCAAGGCCGTAGTGGAAAATCCTATCCTTCGGCACAAACTGGGGAAGTTTCTGGACCAGCACTTTAACTGGTACAACTATGAGCGCATCGTCCTGACGGATGATTACCTGCCTTACAGCTTCTTTTTTGAGGGCTACATGGTACAGGGCGCAAAGACTTGCGGTGGAGTAATCCTGCATGGCGAAGAGAACATCCAAACGGCGAAATACGGGATACATACATAAAAATCTATAGGAAGATTTTATACATAGTCAACACCGCCGCAATCGTATAGTTTGCGGCGGTGTTCTTGTTGTCCAACATGACATTGAAATTCATATTTTTATTCTTGTGCTGAAAAGTAGGCTATCCTATAATTAAAAAGAAAAATATCGGATTGGGACATTTCTGCAACATTTGATGTTTAGAATATCAGTATGATCGGAAAATTGGGAAAGGAAGTGAAGGCTTTGAAGAAGATTTTAATTGTAGAGGACGATCAGCTTTTGAATCGGACCCTGGCATATAATCTGACCTCTGACGGATATGAGGTCATTTCGGTTTTTAATTTTGACAGCGCGGTAAGAAAGCTGCGGGAAAATGAATTTGATGTGGCACTGTTGGATATTAACCTGCCCGATGGCAGCGGACTGGATTTGTGTGAAGAAATCCGGAATCGCGGTCAGCATACCTATATCATCTTTATCACAGCCAATGATAAGGAGAGCGATATGCTCAAGGGCTATGAAGTCGGCGGCGCAGATTATGTGACCAAGCCCTTTTCTGTGACGGTGCTTTGCAAAAAAGTAGCGGCGGTTTTTGCAAATCTGGAACTGCGGACACCCCGGCATGATCTGTTTGATGATGGCTTTCTGAAAATTGACTTCTCCGAACAAAGTGCGTCCCTTGCCGGAGAATCCCTGGACTTTACACCGAAGGAATACCGCACCCTGTTCCTGTTCGTAAAGAACCCCCGGATTATTCTGACCAAGCGGCAGATTTTAGAGAAGCTGTGGGACATTGATGGGGATTTTGTGGATGAGCATACTCTGACGACGATCATCAGCCGTATCCGTAAAAAAATCGAAACAGACGAGCGGAAATATATTAAGACAGCTTACGGCATGGGCTATCAGTGGATCGGCGGTGAGCCTCGATGAAGCTGCAAAATTTATCTGTCAGGGCATTTTTGAGAAAAATTGTGGCGGGGACTCTGCTCACTGCCGCTTTGCTGCTGTTGATTTTTTTCCTATTGACGAAAGATGTGCGTGTTGTCATCTGCGGCATTATTTTGACAGCTGCATTTTACATTTGGGGCATGGTTTTTCTGCACTATTTTCAAAAGAAACTTTCTCTGTTCACCGATGGTTTGTGCCAGACATTGGATCACATGATGGACAGTACAGACTGGCCCCAGGTAGACTATGAAGCGGAAACACTGCTGTCTCGGATTAGCCATCGTCTGGAACGGCTCTATAATGTGATGCAGAAAACCAGACATACGGCAGAGGGAGAAAAGGAAGAACTGCAATCCCTGGTATCAGATATTTCCCACCAGACCAAAACCCCCATCGCAAATTTGAAGCTGATCAACGATACGATGCTGACAAGGCCATTGACAGAAGAAAAGCGTAAGGAGTTTTTGCAGGCCACAGGCACACAGCTGGATAAACTGGATTTTCTCATTCAGGGAATGGTGAAAACCTCCCGCCTGGAAACGGGTGTCATTACGCTGGAGAAACAGGATGCTGTGATCGGGGATACGCTGGTGAGCGCCATCAATGGTGTTCTGGCTCCGATGGAACAAAAAGAGATCAGCCTGTCGGTGGACTGCCCATCTGATCTGACAATATCCCATGACAGCCGCTGGACTTCCGAAGCATTGTTTAACATTCTGGATAATGCGGTAAAGTACACCTCTGCCGGTGGCAGCATCCAGGTGAGGGTACGGGATTGGGAAATGTATTTGAGGATAGATGTGACAGATACAGGCAGAGGCATCCCGGAGCATTCTCAGGGCACGATCTTCAAACGCTTCTATCGGGATGAAGCGGTGCATGATATAGATGGGGTCGGAATCGGCTTATACCTTGCCCGTGAGATCATTACCATGCAGGGGGGCTATATTACCGTTGAGTCTAAAGTTGGGGAAGGATCAACTTTTTCCGTGTTCCTGCCCATAAAATAATTCTGAGGCAGTCTGTTTTGGCAGGCTGCCTTTTTTTTGAAAAATTTTTAGAGGGCAATGGATTTTAGGACAATTCTGCAACATTTGGGATTTATGCTGACAGCAACATTATGAAATTGGAGGTGGCCTTATGGAAATCACAAAGACATTACTCATCAATGCAGCTTGCTTGCTGATCCCGCCGGTCGTTGTTGTTCTGCTGCTCCGGCACTTCTTTCCAAGAGAAATCAGATGGTCGGCTGGTGTGGTGGCTCTGGTAGATCTGGTGGTCTTCTGGACAGATATTTCTTATTATGAGAGCGTTTGGCTGACGCTGTTTTTTGTTGTAATTCAGTTAGCAATGGTTTTGCTTATATCTATCCGGCTTTATAAAAAAGACACACGAAAATGAATTGTCCTAAAATTGAAGCAATTCACCCTTAAACTGTTGAGCCTTTGGGATATTTCTGCAACATTTGGGGGTTAGGATGACAGCGAAAGGAGTGAATGACTATGACATTACCATTTGAAAATGATACTAGCCGGATTGTAAAGCGGCTGGCGAAACAGAATATGAAAGCAAACCGGCGTACATCCATTTCTATCATGGTAGCCATATTGATCGCATCAACTTTTTTGTGTTCGTTATGCACATTCGTCCAAAGCTATTGGAATCAAAGTGTGCAGCAGGAGATCGCAGCCTACGGTGATTGGGATGCACAGCTTTTGGAGATTCATGCCGGCCAGCTGGATTTGATTCAGAATAACGAAAATGTCCAGACCATCATGGTAAAAGGAGATAATCAGACCGCCTTATTGCCAGCTGCATCCGGCCTGCCCTATCTTTTGATCCAAAACTGTGATGGAGCCTATTGGGGCGGTATGCGGGAAAAGAATCTGATCCTGCGCGGACGGGTTCCCCAGGCGCCGGGAGAGATTGTGGTTGGAAAAAGCTTTTTTGAGCAGAATCCATCTGTTGAGATTGGAGACCGGCTGAACCTGGATTTGGGCGAACGCAGGAAAGGAAATACAACTGTGGATTTTCTTTCCCCCATTCAAAGCGGGGAAGAATTTGTGAAAACAGGAAAAGTGCAGTACACCATCGTTGGTGAGATTGATATGACTGTTTCCAGCGCATACAATGGCTACCCTGCGTATGGGTGGCTGGACACGACCGCATTATCGGAGGACACGGGGATCGTTGCTTATCTTCAAGTGACGCAGCCGCGAAAAGTCTATGAAATCATCCCGCAGATAGCAGAGGACATTGGCTTGCAGCCGGATGAATTTGGTGACTATCCCTTCCGTTACCACACAGCCCTGCTTGGGATGTATGGAATTTATGCGCCGGGACATTTCCTAAGCAGTGACCTTCCCAAACTTGCGCTTGCGCTCGGTTTGGTCATGGCAGCATCTATGGCGGTATTTGCCTATATCATTCGGGGCGCTTTTTCTATTTCTGCGAAACGCAAGGTAAAGGAGCTGGGAATCTTAAAATCCATTGGAATGACTCCAAGGCAGATCCACATGATGATCGTATATGAGGCGCGCTGGTTGTCTGTGCTTCCCATTCTGGTTTCCGTGGGACTTGGATACCTTTTTTCCTATGGCGTATTGGCAGCATACTCTGACCTGACGCAGGAAGTGACAGGGAGCCGGATAACCGCTTCCTTTTCCCCGTGGGTCGCAGTGGTTTCCATGATTCTTTCGTTCCTGACGGTTTGCCTGGCTGCATCTGGTCCTGCCCGGCAGATGGGAAAACTTCGCCCGATTGAAGCGGTCAAAGAAAGTTGGAGCAATCCTTCTTTGAAAAAATCAGCAAAGCATCCGATCCTGAAAAAGTGCTTTGGATTTCTTGGAAATATTTCTGCAAACTCCATGACGGCTAATAAGAGGCTGTTTCGTACCTGTACGGTAACGCTGAGTCTGTGTATGCTTTTGATGTTCAGTTTTCTGGCTGTTTTTTCCGTTTCAGATATTAACAATACAAAAGCAGAACAGGACAGCCACTTTAATGTCAATCTTACAATGGAGTCTGGTCAGAAAATAGAGCCAGCGCTTATGGAGGAATTGAAGCAGCTGCCTCACATAGAGGAACAGGCCACCTATACAATGGCGAACTGTGCGCTCTGGGTTTCAGAAAGTGAGCTGTCGGAAGAATTTCTTTCCTCTGGAGGATTTGACACAAAAGCGGCTGGCGAGTATGTAGCAAAGCGCGATGGCTGTTACCGTATCCCATGTGTATTGATCGGTTTGGAACAGGATGCCTATGAAGATTATCTCATGCAGTCAGGGGTGACTTATTCTGAACAGGGTGCTGCGCTCATTGTCAATTCTGTTGTGAAAATCCTGACTCCAGAGGTTATGAAGCCAAAAAAGATATGGTTCCATATCTAAAACTCAAAGAAGGTCAATCTTTAGAAGTAACAGAGAAGTTTCTGGACTCCATTCAGGGGGATTACCGTTTTGATGTGACGGTATCATCTGCACTTTCTGAAATGCCGGAGATTGGGCGTAATATGGCCTTTTATACATTGCCCATTCTGGTGCCGATGGATCAATACTATGAGATTATCCAGAATTTCGGAGAAGATCGTGCAGTTTACAATTACAGGACTTACATGAATCTTCTCGTGGAAGATGGGCTGGATGCCGAAGTACAGGCGCAGGCAGAGCAGATCTGTGGTACTTATCTGGGGACGAGTGATTTCTATACCTCCAGCAAGACACAGCGCGCTTTGGACAGAGAACGGCTGACCGATGCGACCATGCTGATCGTTTACAGTCTGACTGCACTATTTGGTATCATTGGAATCTCATCGGCAGCAGTGGCGATCCTGAACAGTCTGTATCAGAGAAGAAAGGAATTTGCCATGCTGCGTTCTGTGGGGTTGGATAGAAAAGGTCTTGACCGTTTACTGCATATAGAAGGGTTCTTCCTTGGAGGAAAACCTTTGGTCATTGGATTGCCGATTCTGTTTTTGATTGTCGCAGTTTTGATGTGGATGCAGGATGTGACTTTTATGGAGTTCATTCAGGTATTTCCGTTATTAGGGCTGGCAGCCTATATTGTTCTGGTACTAATGGTCATCAGTGGGATTTACAGGGCGGCTTCCAGAAGAATCCGCAGGGACATTATTGTAGAAGCCTTAAAGGATGAAAATGTGTGAGTCTTACTGCAAAATGAATTGTCCTAAAATTGAAGCAATTCACCATGGATTTTCATGCCATTTAGGACAATTCTGCAA
>DXUR01000210.1 GCA_019417795.1 Clostridiales bacterium
TTATGGCAGGGTTTAGGACATCCGAACAGACACCGTTTGATATAGAAATGAGGTTTACCATGAATAAACTGCTTTCCTGCCGCTTCAATATGGACACCAACCGGGTGGAAGCCCGGTTTGAAGACGGCACTATCGTCGCCCTCGACTGCATCGCCGTGGAGGACGAGTACGGCAACACCCCGGCACAGCGGGCAGAACTGGACTGGCTGCTCTACAACAAGCCATTGGAGTATGCACAGCTTGTGCTGGGTGGAGGGATGGAGCATTATCTTTCCCTCGGCTGTGACCACGGCAGACTGGAAGATTGACGATTTTTAAAAGTCATTGCCATTTGAGTGAAAATCGAATATACTGTAAATAGGAAAGCGGACGTCACTCCGCTGGTGTGGCTGACACCTAAAATCCGATCTGATGCAAGACGTAAGGGCTTGAGGCTGGCGGGCAGCGATAAAACCCGAAAGCGATGCAGGACATAGGAGCCTGAGGTTGGCGGACAACGATAAAATCAGTCACAAGGGGGGCATCGGACAACACCACGGTGTTGTAGGTGTCCTTTTTATATTAAGAACAACCTCCCCTCTGACACCGTGATCGTCAAAGGGGAGGTTGCTCTTTTAAGGAGAATGGTATGATGAAGAAAGAAGAGAAAATAGCAAGTGGATTTTAATGGCAGATTATCCCATCAGTGCAGTCCATGTACTTGAGATTAGAAAAATCAAAATAAGTGATGGCAACAGATTCAGAACCTTCATGTCTTTTTTGATACCAGCTATGCTGGTTAAAGGGGCGGATACCGCCGAACATACAGTACATCTTTTTGACGCAATCACCAATATTACTGCTTGGAATCCCATGAAAAGACTCCACAAGTTCTTTGGGCGGACGCTCGAAATCCAGAATTGCACGAAATCCAATCGGCATAGATGTCACCTTTATTGGTATAAAGACAAACAACGCGCATTCGCAAGGCAGTGAAAATGCACGTTGTCTGTCCTTAGAGGGATTAAACGAAAGAATTCGAGAATGTCATACCAAATGCTGACGGATGAAACGGTGAATATGTTCGATGCCCGCTTCCCATTCATCCCAGCGGTTCAAAGTAAAGCCGTGTCGGCTGTTCACAAATCTGTGACAAGTCGTTTCTACTCCTGCACGAGCCAGACGAAGAGCCAGTTCCTCGCTTTCCGCAGCAAGACTGTCCATTCCACCCGTAAAAATCAGAATCGGTGGGAAGGTCGACAACTGCTCCTCCGAGGCGAACAGCGGAGAAACATAAGGGTCTTTCGCCTTTTCCGGCACACAGTACAGAGCATTGTACATCTGTGCCTGTTCTGCTGGCATATCGTCCTCCCGGCGCGGTTTATCTTTGGGATCAGTATAGAGGTCTACCGGAGCATACCCCATGATTGCACCGCAGGGCTTGAAGTCGCCCGTCTCTCCGGCACGCATACAGGTCGTTGCTACAAGGTTTCCGCCTGCACTGTGGCCGATCAGCAGAATCTTTTCCGGGTCGATTTGCAATTCCTCTGCGTGGGAAGCGGCATACTTTGCCACCGCATAGGCTTCATTCACTGCGGTAGGGTATGGATAATCCGGGGCCAGCTTATAATCCACATCCCATACACGACAGTGGAATGTCACCGCCAGACGGCTGCAAAACAGCTGATCCTTGCTTAAACGGCCTTTAATGAAACCGCCGCCATGGTAGTAGATAATCAAAGGGGTCGTTCCATCCATTCCAACCGAATTCAGCGAATAGACCTTTACGCTGTCACCATTCTCCATCGGCAGTACCCACTCGGTCTGCTCTGCCGGATACTGCGCCAGCTCCTCCGGCGTTGCCTTTCCATAGCTTTCCACCATGCACCGCTGGCGGATACATTCGATTGCTTCCGTTGTCATTGTTTTCATCCCTTGTTGTTACAGTGGGAAAACTGTCATGATCCAGCCCACTGACACCACGCAGCAGATCAGAGCCAACAGCCACGACTGCTTGACCATGGAACGCTGGTCATAGCCGCCGTATTCCATGATGTAAGGAATCGCACCCGTTGCCATCGGAGTCATGAATGCGGACAGACACGCTGCTTGAATCAAAATCATCAGACCAACCGGATTTGCTCCAATGGAAGCGCACGTTGCGATTGCAATGGGATGGAAAATCAGCATCACACCGCGATTCTGCATAAACTGCGTCAGAGTAAACGGAACAATGAAGAAAATCAGACCCACGATATAGGAGTTTCCGTTCACTGCGTTGATCAGGACCGAGATATGAGAACCGATTAGTTCACCTGCGCCTGTAGCACTCAGTGCGCCGGACATTGCCAGTGCGCCTACAATCAGAATCAGCATACTCATGGGAAGAGAAGCGGTCGCTTCACGCGGCTTCAACACACCGAACAGAACCATCAGCAATGCGCCGATGACGCAGATCAGCCAGTTGGGAAGACCAAGCGTAGATGCAAACATCAGTGCAACGGCATCGCCAAAGAAGATGAAAATGCCTGCATATTCCTGCAACGGCTTGAGCGGCTCATGCTTTTGAGATTTTTGCTGTGCCTCGAGGGTGGGAACAACAGACTCGTCCGGAGCCAGTTTCGGCGAAACGAAAACGCAGTACAGAACGGCAATGATCAGCAGGGGCAGACGGCCCTTCATGGGGTCCATCACGCCGACCATGTGTTCCGTATAGCCGTAGCTTTCCAGATAGCCATTCAGCTCAGCGGCAATCGTCGCACCAGCACCCACCGGCAGTGTACAGCAGGTGATGACCGTGATCACACCCAGTGGGAACATGACCTTGCTTGGCTTCAGGCCCATGCTTTCAGCAGATGCCATCAGCATGGGAGCCACGATACCGAATACGACGGCCGGGCTTTGGATAAACTGGCTCAACAATGTTCCAATCAGGATATAACCGAACATCATCTTCGTTATGTTGCCCTTTGCCATTTTCGCAATGCTGCTCGCCATGTTTGTACAGAACTGTGTCCGGTTGAAGCCTGCGGCCACCACACACATTCCGGCGATCATGATGACATTATTATTTGCAAAGTAGCTCAGCGCATCTTTGGGAGAAAGGCAGCCCGTCAGGACAAGGGCCACCATGGATACCATAGAGACGGTTGCAAGGCTGTACAGATTGGAACAGTAACCAATGATCGTCAGCACAAAAATAATCAGACAGATGGTCAGTGTACTCATAAACATCACCATTCTTTATCATTTACTGGTCGCAGATCGAGCCGTCGAAGTTCAGACGGGTCATGACCTGATGCGGACGGAAGGGGAACTTTTCTTCGACATCGGGGATCAATTCAATGCCAATACCGGGATCTTCGGGAACCATCAAATAGCCTCCTTTGCGCTCCGGGATATGATCGACCATATCGCACTGGCGGAGCTTCACACCGCTTCCGGTCAGATGGTCTGCCGTAGATGCAGCGTAGGGATTTGGATATTCCGTAATTGCGATATTGTCCGTCGCGGCCACGAAATTCAGAACCGCATTGGTCATGACCGGGCTGCAAGGATTGTGCGGTACAAGGCTGGCATGATGCGCTTCCGCCACCGCAGCAATCTTTCTGGCTCCCGTAAAACCGCCGCAGACACCCAGACTGGCGCGGACATAGCTACACGCACCGCGTTCCAGCAGCATTTCAAACTCATGAACGGTATTGATCCGTTCGCCGGTCGCAATGGGAATACGGCACTTGGACGCCACACGGCCCATCTCATCGAAATTGTCCGGACGGATGGGGTCTTCCAAGAACATGACATTGTAGGGTTCCAGCCGTGCGCTGAGTTGTACGGCAAGACCCGGTTCCAGACGGCGGTGCAGCTCCAGACAGAGATCGACCTCCTCGCCAACAGCTTCCCGAATTTTTGCGATCCGCCGTTCAGCTTTGTAGAGCATCGCCGCATTGCCATCCTGATAAGGAACGGTTCGAGGTTCATCCAGATAGGGGTTCAGATGGCCCAATGCCGTATAGCCTTCTTCCACACCCTTGATAGCGTTTGCGACCAGCTCATCTTCGGTGCGGCCTGCCGTATGGTTGTACACCCGGACTTTATCTCGGCACTTTCCGCCCAGAAGTTTATAGACTGGAACATTGTAAAATTTTCCGGCGATATCCCACAGTGCAATATCAATGGCGGACATTGCACCCATGACCGCTGCACCCCGGAAATGGGAGAAGCGGTAGAGATATTGCCAATGGTGTTCGATGTCCAGCGGGTCTTTTCCAATCAAGTAATCCCGAAATACCAGAATCGCAGAAGCTGAAGCTTCCAGAAATCCCCATGCACCGCTCTCACCCAAGCCGATGATTCCTTCATCGGTCTCAATTCGGCAATAGACGGCTCGGTTTGCGCGCAGAACTTTTACGTCTGTAATCTTCATACCGCACCTCACTTGACCCGATACGGAGCCAGAAGTTCCCGATTGATGTCCAGACCGGCACCGGGAGCCTGACTGGGGCTGACTGTGCCATCAGCGTTGAAAATAACGGGATTCTGAAATGCTTCGTAGACTTTTGCGTCGTACTGCGGCGGATAAAATTCTGCGATGGTCGCGTTGGGCACGGCACAATCCAAATGAACATGAAGCTGCTGCTGACCATGCGGACTCATCACCAGACCATTTGCGTCTGCATATCCGGCAATCTTCATGTACTCAGTAACACCGCCCAGCGAAGCTGCATCCGGGTTCAGGATGCTGATGGCCTGTGTATTGACCAGATCACGGAAGCCAAAGCGAGTCACTTCGTTTTCACCTGCCGCCAGCGGAATATTGCATTGGGCTGCAACCTTGCGGTAGCCATCGTAATCATCTGCATCCACCGGCTCTTCAAACCAGTAGGGGTGATATTCTTCTACCATTTTAGAAAATTCAATGGCTTCAAAGAACTTATAGGCACAGTTTGCGTCCAGCATCAGCTTGGTGTCGTCACCAATCACTTCACGAACAGCTTTGACACGTTCCGCATCCTCTTTCATCGAAAGAGCACCGACCTTCATCTTGACAGCGTTTACGCCCCAGCTCTTATATTCCAGCATCTCCTGCTGAAGTTCTTTCAGTCCCTTGTCCTTGGCATAGTAACCGCCGGCAATGTAGCAGGGAATCTTCTCCTTTGCACCGCCCAGCAGCCGGTACAACGGCATCCCGGCTGCTTTTGCCTTAATGTCCCACAGCGCAATGTCAATGGCAGAGACCGTCTTGCAGCTCGTACCACGACGGCCAATGAACTTTGGAACATAGATCTTCTGCCACAGCCGCTCATTGTTCAAGGGGTCCTCTCCAATGATGGCCTTGCCCATGCTCTCGGCAAACTCGATTGCCCAGCTGCATCCGTAACCGGTGATTCCCTCATCGGTATCGATAATGAGCAGGTTCAGTTCGTTGTGGGTGTATACATGCTTGCCGTTTGCAATAGGCTTTTCTTTCGGCCAGCGGTATGCCTCCACACGGACGTCGGTAATTTTCATGCAATTCACCTCGTAATTGTTAATTTTTTGGTAAGTCCATTATAAATCCTGTCTCTTATACACATCTGAC
>DXUR01000211.1 GCA_019417795.1 Clostridiales bacterium
TTCCCACCAGAATATCGGCGCGGAGCCGGTCCAGCGTCCGGCGAACCCCCTCCGTCACGGCGGAGGTCCCCGCCTCCGCCGCCAGTGTGTTCAGGGCGGGCAGGCGGAGCAGATCGTCCACCTTTGGAATTTGACGCAGCAGTGTATCCATGAGAACCTCCCTTGGCGATTTACGACTTTCCCTTATCATACTGGATTTCCAACGGGTTGTAAAGCACCCCGGAAAGCAGAAAAACGCGCCTCCCGAAAGGAGGCGCGCTTGCTCACTTGCTGAGATAGTCTTTCAAAAATTTCACAGCCTCCACATAACCTTGAAACCCCAAGCCTTTATAGGTCTTGACGCAGGCCATGCCGGCGTAGGAGACCTGACGAAACGGTTCCCGGCTGTCCACATCGGAGATGTGGACCTCCACGGCGGGAATGGCCACGGCCTTCAGCGCGTCCAGAATGGCCACGCTGGTATGGGTATAGGCCGCAGGATTGATGACGATGCCGTCATAGACGCCGTAGGCCGCCTGGATGGCGTCCACGATGGCGCCCTCGTGGTTGGACTGGACGAAACCGACCTCGATGCCCTCGGCATCGCAGGTGGTGCGGATGAGGGCCAACAGGGACTCATAATTCTGGCTGCCGTAGATGGCAGGCTCCCGCAGGCCCAGCAGATTCAGATTGGGCCCGTTGATGACCAGAAGCTTCATAGCAGCGCCTCCTTAATGGTTTGTACCGTGACCTCCAGCGCCCCGTCATTGGACACCGTCACGTCGGCAAAGCGGCGGTACAGCGGCTCCCGGCGGGCGCAAAGCTGAGCGAGGTCTGTGGTTTGGGAAATGGGCCGGCCCTCCGTTGGCAGCTTGGCAAGGTCGCGGGTCAGACGGAAAATGGTGCCGTTTTGATGCAGCAGCGGGTAGTTTTCCGGCCGGGTGACGCAGCCGCCGCCGGTGGAGAGGATGATGCCGGAGCGCTTGCCCTGCTCCGCCAGAACTTCTGTTTCCAGTTTCCGGAATGTTTCCTCCCCGGACCGGGCGAAGATCTCCGGGATGGACATCCCAGTCCTTTGGGCGATCAATTCGTCAGCCTCCACTACCTCCCGGTCCAGCGCTTTGCCCAGAGCGGCGGCCACGGCGGATTTGCCGCTGCCGGGCATTCCGATGAGGATGATATTCCGCAGCCGCTGGTTCACAGCGCGTTCCACCCGCGCCAAGGCTTCATCGCCGATGGCCGTGCCGGTGAACTGCTCGCTGGAGCGCTTGGCCTGAGCCACCAGCATGGAAAGTCCCCCAGCGTGGGGAATCCCCAACTCTTCTGCCTGTAATAGCAGAGCGGTCCGTGCCGGGTTATAGACGATGTCCAGCACCCCCTCGCAGCGGGAAAAACGCCGCAGATCCACCGCCGCCGCACCGTTATGGGGATACATTCCCACCGGGGTGGTGTTGGCGATGATCTGGGCGTCGGCGTGGCGGTCCAGATGATCGTAATCGTCCGGACCGCTGCGGGAAATGACGGTAACGTCAGCGCCCAGCTGCTCCAGCGCAGCCTTCACCGTGACGGAGGCCCCGCCGCTGCCCAGCACCAGCGCCTTTTTCCCGGCGGGGTCGATGCCGCTGCTGCGAACCATGTAGAGAAAGCCGAACAGGTCTGTGTTGTCGCCGTACAGCGTACCGTCAGGCCGACGGACGAGGGTATTGACGCTTTGCAGTTTTGCTGCCGCCTCGGACAGCTCCACGCAGTAGGGCACCACCGCCTTCTTGTAGGGGATGGTGACGTTCAGGCCGTCCCAGCGGTCGGAGCACAGAAAGGCATCCAAGTCCTCCTTGGAGACCTCAAAGAGCCGGTAGTCATACTCCCCCAACGCGTGATGGATCATGGGGGAATAGCTGTGGCCCAGCGTTTCCCCCAGCAGTCCGCACCGCAGCATCAGACCACCTCGCTGTAACTGCCCAGATAGGAAAATTCCTCGCACAGAGAGGGCAGCTCGCCCATGAGCTGCAAAAATTCCGGGGCGTATACCGGCGTTTCCAGATCAAAGTAGAACATGAATTCAAAATTCCGCTCCGGCATGGGGCGGCTTTCCAGCTTGTTCAGGTTCAGGCCCAAGGCGTAGAACCGGGAGAGCACCCGGCACAGGGAGCCGGGCTCGTGAGGCAGCACCGCCATGAGGCTGGTGCGGTCCGCACCGGGGTAGATCTCCAGATTCTTGGAGATGCAGATGAACCGGGTGAAGTTGCTGCCCTGATCCTGCACCCCGGCCTCTAAGCATTCCAGCCCGTACAGCTTCATGCAGGAGCGGGAGGACAGGGCGGCGGCGTGGCCATCTCCCTCCGCCACCTTCTGGGCGGCCACGGCGGTATTTTCACAGGGGATGATCTTCACACCGGGGAAGGCCTGCAGATACTGCTCGCACTGGCTCAAGGCCTGCTGGTGGGAGTAGATCTCCGTGATGTCGCTCCGCTTGGTGCCGGGCTTCACCAGCAGATTGTGGTCCACCTTCAGCCGCACACTGCGGACGATGCGGAAATCGTGCTTCATCATCAGATCGTAAATGGCATTGACGCTGCCGGCGGTGCTGTTTTCCAGCGGCAGCACACCGTAGCGGCACAATCCCCTTTCGATAGCGGCAAACACCGCCTCAAAGGAAGCGAAGTACATGATGTGAGGCAGCTTGAACAGCTTGTCGCAGGCCAGCTGGGAATAGGCCCCCGCCACACCCTGACAGGCAACGGACACGTTGGAGGGAAACAGGTTTGGCGTCTGGTCAATGGCGGTCTGAATTTCCGTGGTCAGCGGGGATGTACTCCCCAGCAGCCGTCCCTGATAGCAGCGGCTCAGTTCAAACAGCATGGTGTAGAGAGAGACGGTGTAATCCCGCATATCCTCCGGGGCCTGCGCCGCTACATCCAGCAGCTTTTCCCGCTCCCGGACAGGGTCCAGCACCGGCAGGCCGTGCTCCTTCTTGTAGGCGGCGATGCCGGCGGCGGTGTTCATCCGCTGGGCAAACAACTCTACCAGTTGGCGGTCGATCTGGTCGATCCGGGCACGATAATCACTGAGTTCCATAGAGATTCCTCCCTTTTAAGACTGGCCCAACAGGGCGTCGTATACGGCGATGGCCGCCGCGGCTTCGATACAGGGAACGGCCCTTGGCACGATGCAAGGGTCATGACGGCCCCGGACCCGGAGAATTTCCGGGGTCAGGGTGTTCAAATTCACGCTTTGCTGCTCCTTGGCAATGGACGGCGTAGGCTTGAACGCTGCCCGGAAGGTCAGGGGCATCTCGTTGGTGATGCCGCCCAAAATGCCGCCGCAGTGATTGGTTGTGGTTCTGACCGTGCCGTTTTCCACCACAAAGGGGTCATTATTTTCGCTGCCACGGAGCCGCGCGGCCCCGAAGCCGATGCCGAACTCGATGCCCTTCACAGCGGGGATGCCGAAGACGATGGAGGAAATACGGCCCTCCATGCCGTCAAACAGCGGTCCGCCCAGTCCCACGGGCAGACCCAGCACAGCACATTCCACGATGCCGCCAACGGAGTCACCCTCCGCCTTGGCGGCGGCGATCTCTGCCCGCATGGTCTCCCCTACGGCGTCATCTACCACCGGGAATGGCTTGCCTGCTGTGGAAACGGTCAGAGGAGTGACATCTTCCACCGAGCCGATGGAGGCGATGCGGCTGATGACTTCAATGCCCTGCTTTTTCAGCAATTGCAGGCAGATGCCACCGGCGATGCACAGGGGGGCTGTCAGCCGCCCGGAAAACGCGCCGCCCCCGGCGAAATCTGCGTGACCGCCGTACTTCACTCCGGCGGTATAGTCCGCGTGGCCGGGGCGGGGCACCACGGAAAGGCCGTCATAGTCCCCGGAGCGGGTGTTGGTGTTGCGGATGATGGCGGTAAGCGGCGCGCCGCAGGTGACGTTCCCCACCAGACCGGAAAGAAATTCCGGCTGGTCCGCCTCCTTCCGAGGGGTGGACCAATCGTTGCGGCCGGGAGCACGGCGGTCCAAAAACGTCTGAAGGGCCGCCATGTCGATGGTCTCCCCGGCAGGCAGACCCTCCAAGGTCATGCCGATGGCCGGGGCATGGGACTGGCCGAAGATGGTCAGATGCAGAAATTCTCCGTACCGGCTCACAGGCCCCCTCCTTTCAACGCGTCAAAATCTTCCCAGAAATGGGGGTAGGACTTGGAAACGCAGGCCATGCCCTGCACAGTGACCGGGCTTTCGCACAGACAGGCTGCCACGGCGGCGGACATGGCGATCCGATGATCGCCGCAGGAATCGGCAATGCCACCCCGCAGACGGCCCGTGCCGTGGATCAAAAGGCCGTTGGGCTGTTCCTCCACACTGCCGCCCAGAGCTGTCAGCAATTGAGCCGTGGTGCGGAGCCGGTCGGATTCCTTCAAACGGAGCCGTCCAGCGTTGAAGATCTGGGTGTCCCCCTCCGCCCCGGCAGCAGTGACGCACAGCACCGGGATCAGGTCGGGGATGGGGCCGGCGTCGATGGCCACGCCCTTCAATTCTCCCCGGCGAACCGTCACGGAGCCGTTCTCCGTGGAAACACGCGCACCCATGGCGGCCAGAATGTTCAAAACGGCCCGATCCCCCTGCGAGGAGGCCAGATCCAGTCCGTGAACAGTGACGCCCTCCGGGGATAAGGCGCCCATACACAGGAAGAAGGCGGCATTGGACCAGTCTCCTTCGGCGGTGAGACGGTCCGGGAAACGAAGGCGCTGTCCGCCGGGAATGTGCCACGTCCCTCCGGTTTTCCGCAGAGAGACGCCGCCCCGGCGGAGGGTGTCCTCCGTCATAGTGACATAAGCGGCGGATTCCAGTCCGCCGGTAACGGTGAGGGCGCTGCCCTCATTCAACAGTGGCAGAGCCATCAGTAAACCGGAAATGTATTGGGAGGACACATCCCCCGGCAGAGAAAACTCACCGGGGCGGAGCCGTCCCCCGCAGTAGAGCAGGTCATGGTTCTGCCGGATGGTCATGCCGTGATCCGTCAGGACCTGATCCAGCGGATGCAAGGGGCGCTGCGGCAGCCGCCCTTCCATGTGGAACACGGCGTCTGCTTCCAAAACGCCGGTCAGCGGCAGAAGAAACCGTAGGGTGGAACCGCTTTCCTGACAGTGCAGATGACGGGTCCCCTGGGGCTTCTGGGTGATGGGCCGCACCGTCAGGTCCTCACCTCGAAGCCAGATCTCAGCGCCCAGGGCGTTGAGACAGTCCGCAGTGGCGGCAATGTCTCTGGAAATGCCCCGGCAGCGGATCACCGTCTCATTCTGGCTCAGAGCGGCGCAGATCAGCAGCCGGTGAGCCTGAGATTTGGAGGCGGGGATGTGAACGGCTCCGGTACGGAAGCCGGGCTGAAGAATTTCGATCATCGCAGACCTCCCGCCTTCAGCCACCCGGCCACCTCGTCGGCCGGGACCGGCTCCACACGGCAATGGCCCACCCGCTCCGGTACGATGAACTTGGTCACATCGTCCGTGCGCTTTTTGTCGGCCTCCGCCGCCGCCAAAATGTCGGTCAGGGGATAGTCGGTCTCCGTGGGGAGACCATAC
>DXUR01000212.1 GCA_019417795.1 Clostridiales bacterium
GGAATAAATCCTCGCCGTTCTGTACTTTTCTACAAAATTGGTGGGATTTGCGATAAAGGGTATCATGGATTGCGGAGCGCGTCAAGATGGTTTTGCAAATTTTAATGCAGTAAAGCGGGAATAGTACGACTTAGTAAGACGACTGTGAATAAAGATAATTGATGGTCGACTTGTTTTTTGCGTTAAGTTAACCTGCTTTCCCGACAATAAACGCTGTCAAAATAACGAAAAAGTAGATAATGAAATGGTTGGTCATTTTAAGCAAAAATTCCGATGTTCTCTGCTTCATCTTGTTTTAGTATGTCGACTGCGTTAAAATGGCATTGTAAAGATAAGGAGTTCGTCCATTATGCAAGGACAGAGAGAAGGCCAATATGATATCCAATCATCTTCGATATTTCATTGAGGTTGCAGATCAGAAGAGCTTTACAAAAGCGGCAGAAAAACTGTACATCAGCCAGTCTACCATCAGCAAGGCGGTGGCATCTTTGGAAACGGAGTTACAGACGAGTCTGTTTGAACATGGAAAACGGAACTTTGCTCTGACTCCTTCCGGAAAACTTTTGTATGCCTTTGCAACCGATGTTTTGAACTATTATGACAGTCAGGAGAAGGCCCTTCTTTCCAAAATCGAAAAGACAGACAACAAACTGAGCCTTGGATTACCTCCTACGGCAGGCAGTATCTATTTCTTTGCACTCGTCCACGACTTTCAAAAGCAAAATCCTGACGTTCGGCTCAAAATTAACGATGCGACTTCTCGTTATATTCCGGATTTACTACTGAATGGGGAGATTGATCTTGGTGTTGTAATCGAACCGTTTGAAGATGACCGCTTTGAGAAAAAAGTGGCATACCAGACGGAAGCGGTTCTTGTTGTTCCAAGTAGCCATCCTTTGGCAGAGCATGAGAAAGTTGAGTTTTCCACCCTGAGAAGAGAGCATTTCCTGCAAGTGACCAGAGATTTTCAATATCGGAAGGTTTTTGAGCAGTACTGCCAGACTGCAGGCTTTGACCCGGATGTCTGTTTTGAAAGCAACCAGTGGGATATGCTGTTGGAGATGGTGGCAGACGACCAAGGGGTGACGATTCTTCCCCTGCCCCTTGTTGAAAAATATAAACCGCGGAATGTGGTGTCTCTTCATCTCATGGAACCGGAATTTCCGTGGGCGTTGACCGTGATCCGCCCTAAAAAGTACCCCGTTACACGCTCCATGCAAAAGTTCATAGACCTGCTCTGAATCCTGAGAGGCTGTTCGATTCTGATGAATCTGAGCAGCCTCATTTATTATGAACTAAATTCATAATAAATGAAAAAGGTGTATTGGACAGTTTTTGTTCAACAGGCTACAATATAGATAACATAAGCGCTTATTACCGTGAAAATAGAACAAAACACAGGACGTGTTTCATGGAAAGGAGTAGACCATGGAAAACAATCAGAACAAATCTCCTAGTTCGTTTCGTGCCTACATGATCGAAGCAATCTTGTTCTTCACCTACGCATTCTTTGCAGTGAACTGGATCGCCGGAAGTACGCTGACCGCACAAATTGCTGCATTTTTCGGTGTGGACAGCGGTGCTTCATCGTCTTTTGTTTCCAATGCGGTGACGATCGCCAAGATCATCGGAAACTTTATGGCCGCCTATATTCTCAGCAAGCTGTTGCCCAAAAAATCTATCGGCCTCGGTTCTGCCCTTATTTTTGTGGGCAGTCTGATCGCAGTGTTTGCACAGTCTTATCCGATGTTCATCATCGGACGATTCCTGATGGGTTTTGGCGGTGCAGTCTTTGTAATCTATTTCGCCCCGGTCGTCATCCACTACTTTACTCCGGCACAGCGCCCCACCGTCAATGCGCTGAATAGTTGTGCATATAACTTTGGTGCCGTGCTGGCACTGTTGATCGTCGGTCCCATTATCGCAATGTTCCAGACATGGCAGAAAAGCATGGGCTTCTTCGCTGTTATCAGCGGTATCCTGTTCGTCCTCTGGCTCGTCTTCGGCGAAGATTTTGAACTGAACAAGGCAACTGCACAGAGTCAGGAAACGAAGTACTCCATGGCGGATGCGCTGAAGGAAAAGATCACATGGCTTCTGCCGTTAACCTATTCCGGCGTTCTGATCCTTTACCTGACCCTGTTGCAGCTGTTCCCTCGCACTGAGGAGGCAGTTATCAGCGCATCGTCTCTGAGTGCACTCAGTGGTATCGGTGGCATTATCGGCACACTGCTTGCAATTGCGCTCTCCAAAAAGTACACGAAGAGAAAACCTGTCATCATTGTTTCCGGTCTGATCATGACAGCCAGCGCATTCCTGATGGTCAAAACCACAACTCCTGCGGTAGCAGTCGCTGCGGCACTGGTGCTTGGCAAATTTATGTTCCTGCCGATGACCTCGCTTGTTATGATCCCTCAGGAGCTTCCTAACATGACCCCCAGCCGCCTGACCGCCATAATGGGTGTTTTCTGGGCAATGGCTTATATCATTGAGACGATCGTATTCTTCCTGTTTGGCGTGTTGTTCGATAAGACCGGAAGCTATTCTTCCAGCATTCTGATTGCTGTGATTTTGAGCCTGTCCTTTACCGTCGGAGGCATTTTCCTGCCGGAGACAGGAAAGAGTAGCAAATAAAGATGGGAAAGGAGTGCTATCCATGATGTATGAAGTGAAAAGGCAGCAGCTTCCAAACGGTGAAGTGATGGCATACCGGGAAGAAAATACCGCAGTTGATGCACCGGTGCTGCTCCTGATCCATGGAAATCAAAGCTCTTCTCTGTACTATGAGCATTTAATGCAGCAGTTCAGGAAGGAAGCCCACATTTATGCAATTGATATGATGGGCTTTGGAGATTCCAGCTATAAAAACCCGCATACCTGTATGAAGGACTGGGCAGACGATGTGGCACAGTTCATGGATGCGCAGAAGATCCGGAAAGCAGTCGCGCTCGGCTGGAGCGCAGGCGGCGGCACGGCTCTGGAACTGGCGGCATGCTATCCCGAAAAGGTACAGCATCTGGTGCTACTGGCATCTGTAGGTGTTCAGGGATTCCGCCTTCCCCGGCGGAATGCAGACCTGACCCCGGTGCCCGGCGAGTATCTTGTAAAGCTTGAGGATGTCGTAAAAGACCCGGTCACCATGATCCCGATTACAGGGGCAATTGAACGCAAAGACACGGCGTTTCTGCATATGGTCTGGGCGAAAACGATCTTCAATCGGTATCCGCCTGCGGAAAGCGACTTTGATGCATATATGAATGCAATCCTGAAAGAACGCTGCTTCGTTGATATCAGTGTGGCACTCTGCCAGTTCAATATTACGAAAGAGCGTGCATTGGTGGAAGGAACTGGAAGAATCTCACAGATTCAGTGTCCAGTGACATGGATTCATGGCAGAGAGGATATGATCGTTCCATATGTAGTTGGAGAAGAGAGCATTCGTTTCTTTGAATCTTCTGCTCAACTGATTCCTATCGAAGATGCTGGTCATGCCAGTTTTATGGATCAGCCCGAAGTATTTCGCACCATCCTCATCAACATTTTGAAGTCTATCGGATGATAGAGAAAGGAAAATCTCATGAAAACCATTCAGGAAATCTATCAGAGCAAAGTCATGTCTGCTGACCGTGCACTGGAACTGATTCAGGACGGTGATTATATCTTCTCTGCACAGGCCGCAGGCGAACCGGTTGAGATCATGTCCCATCTGCAGCACCTTAAAGAGACGGGTGTAAAGGGGTGCCATCTGAATACCTGCCTTCCCCTGAAGGATTACCCTGTATTCCATGATCCAGAGATGAAAGGCGTTCTTGATCACAATGCGTGGTTTATGTCTGCGGGACTTCGTAAAGCGTACAAGGAGCACATGGTCAGTCCTGTACCCCAGAGTTCTACCTCCATTCTACGTAAAACGCTCCAGCGGTGCGAATACGAGCACTGGCGTCCGGTCGTGATCTGCACGGTCTCCCCTATGGACGATCATGGCTATATGAGTCTTTCGGTAAGCGCAATCTATGAGATGGATTTAATTCGGTACGGCGCATTGGTCTTGGTGGAGGTAAACCCCAATTTCCCACGCACCTTTGGTGATACGCTGGTTCACGTTTCTCAGGTGGATGCAATCGTGGAAGCAAATCATCCCATTCCGCTGTCCAAAATTGCTCCGTATACGGAAACGGATGCTACCATTGGTCGGTACATCGCTGATTTGATTGAGGATGGTTCCACCATCCAGCTTGGCATCGGAAATATTCCGAATGCAGTGGCAAATGAACTGAAGAAGAAAAAGCACCTCGGCATTCACACGGAGATGTTTACGGAGACCATGGTGGATCTGATCGAGTGCGGCGCAGTGGATAACTCGCAGAAGGGGCTGAACAACGGCTACTCGGTCTGTTCGTTCACTATGGGCAGTCAGCGGCTGTATGACTATATCAACAACAACCCGGCTGTTCTGTTCAAATCCTGCACCTACACTAATGACCCCTACACGATCGGTCTGAACAACAAGTTCGTTTCCATCAATGCAACGCTGGAAGTCGATCTCTACGGTCAGGCTTCTTCCGAGACGGTAAAGGGTCTGCCTTGGTCCGGTACTGGCGGACAGTCCGAGACGGTACAGGGTGCACAGATGTCCAAGGGCGGCAAGTCAATCCTTGCTATGCACTCTACCTACACCACGAAGGATGAAAACGGCAATGAAGTGCTTCATTCCAAGATTGTTTCCTGCCTGCATCCGAATTCTGCGGTCACCACGAGCCGGAATGACACGGATTATGTCGTTACAGAGTATGGCGTTGCATGGCTGCGCGGTCTGAACATTGGCGACCGTGCAAAGGCACTCATTAAGATTGCTCATCCGGCATTCCGGGAGCAGCTTGCAAAAGAAGCAGAAGAACTCTGCATCTGGTAAACTCGTCCGGAAGACCTATTACAGAATTGCAGCCCCTGTACAGCGAAAGTCTTGTACAGGGGCTGCTTGCATGAAAGTGTGTACTGCAATATAATAAACGGCATGGGGTGAGAAAAATGCAGGAACAACAAGAAAATATCTCAAAGATGAGAGAAAATCCGTTTATGTCATTTAACCACATTAAAATCGGAGTTGTTGAGTCAGATCATGCAGAGGTATGGCTTGATATTCAGCCAGAGTCCACCAATATTTATGGTGTTGTTCATGGTGGCGCTCTTTTTACAATGGCGGACTGTTGCGCAGGATTAACAGCCCGTTCAGATGGACGGGAGTATGTTACCCAGAACGCTTCGGTCAGTTTTGTTTCCAACACGCCAAAGGGAAAGATAACTGCTTATGGAAAGGTCATCAGCCGTGGGCATCGTGTCTGTATTGTGGATGTGGAAATCCGCACAGGCGAGAATACATTGATTTTTCATAGTACGTTTTCCATGTATTGTGTCTCAGCGGAGCATTAAAGACCAAAATTTAATCTTCCAGTTTGCCGTGGTCACAGCCGAGTGACAGATAATGCTCCATCCCTCCACCCAGCACCATCTGTGCATACTCCAAGGGCTTATTATACAGCAGCCAGTCC
>DXUR01000213.1 GCA_019417795.1 Clostridiales bacterium
ATCAAAGCGAGGTTTATACTTGCCGAAAAGATGAAGCGGGGAAGAAGCTGGACAAAGCTGCCATGCTGGTTTGCAGCAAGGCGCTGGGGCATAACCGAATCAGTGTTGTAGCGGATAACTATATTCGGGGCCTGTAAGGAGGTGCGCTGCCGTGAGCGAGTTTGTAAAGAAAACGATAGTGGGTTATAAAGATGTTCCTGGCGGCAGCTCGGACCCAGATTGTACCCACGTGATTCTGACGCTGAACGAGTATAAAAAGATTGTCCGGGAGAGGGACGAGGCAATCCGAACGGTCGGCATTGAACGTCAGAATGCTGACCGTCAAATGAACGAAGAAAAAAACAATGCTGCATACCAAATCAGGCAAGTGAGAGATCAGGCGGTCAAGGAAATCGCAGAAATGCAGGGAGCATTGGCGCAGGCCCAGAAGGATGCAGCATATCAACGGCACCTAAATGAAAACCTGCTGCGGATCTCTCGGGAAAGAGCCAATGCGGATCGAGGACTAAAACCGAAAAAAGAGCATACCGGATATGTTGTGATGAATATGCAGGAAAAGAAATTGCAGAGAAAGAACAGTCGGGGCTATTACACAATCACATTATGGGAAACGGTGCTGCAGAGTCCCTATTCTGTAGATTTCACTGAAGAACAGGCCAGATATCAGATTCATGAAGATCTAATGCAGCATGAAGATGGAAAAGAGTGGGCGTTAAGCAGAATTGGAATTTGTGAGAAGCCTGATCCGAAGTTCTGTGACCCATTTGAATATAATGAAATAATGGAAAATGAAAATGTTCTTGTTCGGTATCAGCTGCGTGCAAACTATCAGGCACGGCGAGGGGAGAAGACCGGCTTTTGGGACATCATATTGGTGCATCAGAAGCCGATACCACAGGTTCCGAAAGATATGAGACCATGAGAAAAAGCCGCTGTTTGATACAGCGGCTTTTCAAATTCGACAGAGTGTGCTAAAATGCCAATGTTGCCCAACTCCGGCCCAGTAATGGGAAGGAGGTGAATGCTATGCTGGAGTCATTTTGCAATCTCTTAATCGGCATCGGAGCAAGTGTAATTGGCACTTACATTTGTAAATGGCTTGATGACCGAAACAAGGGCAACTAAGCATGAAAGAAAGCCGGGAAGGTGGCACCCTTCCCGGCTTTCGCTATGCTGGAATTTTGCTAATCTCTTAGGCTATGGCTATTATACCACGCCTATCGTAGTTTATGCAAGCGGTGAGTAGAATATTATTTGTAAAAATAGCCTGTCTGAAGGGCTTGAATTTTTTTCTCGGACAGGCTATACTTATAATCAAAAATAGGGAATTAACTCATTGATAATATATGCCCCCCTTTAAGGGTTTCGTACCTAAAAATAAAAACAAAATTTTCTATCAAAAAGGGAGAAAGTCGGAGGGAAAAAGGGGGTGTGCGGAGGGGTGTGGGAATGTGGTAAACCCATTGGGTTTTCCATATTTCCATGCCCCGGAGCGAGGGGGAAAAGGGGAGGTGACTTTCTCCTTGAGCCGCCTTTGGCGGCGCTCTTTGGCTCCCCTTTTCCCCCTGTCCGCCCGTAGGCGTTCCCCGCCGCAGCGGATTTTCTTTTTTGCTTCTTTTTTCTTTTGGAGGTGCTTATATGAAACAACCGAGGAAACGGGGAATAAAACCGGAAAACAGTAAAACGGTTAATCAATGGGGGCTGCGGGGGCGGATTCCGGTTGATCCGTTGAAGCCGCAGTATATTTGGGATAATTACTATGATGTGCCGCAGACGATTTACTATCTTGAAGAAAACACCAGAGAAATGACCGAAGAGGAAAAGGCTGATTTTAGGGCAGATCGAAAAGTTTTTAGCCAGAGGTATGTAAAGCTGATTGCGGATGAACGGGAGCGGTTGAGAAAGAAAGCGAGGGAGACTGAATGACGGATCAGCAGACCGCTCTGGAACGGCAACGGGCGCTTTACCGAGAGAAGAACGCCCATTTGGATCAGTTTTTAGAGCCGGTGGAGCCGTATGAGTTTTATCGGGAGATCTTCCCGAAAGGTTCTTTTGAACGAAAAGGTCATTATGAAGATGCCAAAGGCAACGCTATTGCACTGACAGTACCGAAGAAACAGGATAGCCAGGAAAATGGTGTTGCGCTGGAGATTGAGGGAGACGGTAAGACAAGAAGGCATTTGATTACCGATGAGCTGGAGGAATTGGGTGAGATCCAGAACACGGATTTTACGATCATGTCTCCCATTTCGTATTTTGGCAGGCAGCGGAGTGGTAAGAATGCCCGCTATCTCTATGCTTTGGTTTTCGATCTGGACGGTGTTGGTATGCCGCAGCTCCGTGACACGCTGCACCAGATGAACAAGGATATTATTCCCAAGGCAACCTTCATAGTAAACAGCGGAACAGGTTTGCACCTGTATTATGTGCTGACGGAGCCGGTCCCTATGTATCCGCACAATCAGAAGATTTTGAAAGAACTGAAATACTCTCTTACCCGGCAGATATGGAACAGGTTCACCTCGTCTATTAAGGAGCCGCAAATGCAGGGCGTTTTGCAGGGATTTCGTGTAGTTGGTTCCGGTTCCAAGTTAGGACGGGACTATCCTGTGGTGGCGTATCGTTTTGGTGGTGCGGTAGAGCTGGAGAAGCTACTGGACTATATTCCTGCCAGCAATGGTGAACGGCAGCACCTGCAGGCGCTTATGAAAAAGAGCCGGTTATCTTTGGCTGAGGCCAGAGAGAAGTATCCAGACTGGTATGAGCGCAGGATTGTGAAGAAGGAGCGCAGAGGACGCTGGACGGTAAAGCGAGACCTTTATGATTGGTGGCTAAGACGGATTGCTGACGAGATTAAAGTAGGACATCGTTTTTATGGCATTATGACGCTGGCAATCTATGCGAAGAAATGTGATATAGACGAGGACGAACTTCGGGAGGATGCTTTTGGACTACTCCAGCGATACGATGATATGAGTGTGGAGGACATCAACCGTTTTACGAAAGATGATATTGTGTGCGCTCTGGAAATGTTCAATGAAGATTATGTGACCTTTCCCAGAGATGATATTGCAAAAATTTCTGGAATGTCTATGCCGGTTAATAAGAGAAATTGGAGAAAACAAAGAGATCATGTTCATGTCATGAATACTATGAAAACATTGAAGAAACAGTTGGGAGAATCTGTAAAGGAAGGGAGACCCAAAGGAAGCGGGACTGCAGAGAAGAAAGTGTACGAATGGCGGCAGCAGCACCCAGAAGGGCGCAAGGCAGATTGCCATAGGGACACAGGCCTTGATCCTAAGACGATACGCAAGTGGTGGGATGATATTTCCGTCATGTGAGATAGAAAAACTTGAAATGAATTGATAAATATGGTACAATAAAAAGAACAAGAAATGGTACATAATATAGACTGGAGGTGTCTTTTATGATTGCTATTAACTTTACGACTGCCCGTGGTCGCCTGAAGGATTTTTGTGATAGGGTGACAGACAGAGGAGAAACGGTAATTGTAACCAGAAAAGCCGAAAAAAATGTGGTGATCATCAGCGAGGAACGGTTTAATGAGTTGGAGAAGGCAGAGCGGAATGCTGCCTATCTTGGAAAGCTGGAAAGAGGTCTGGAGCAGGTGCGCGCCGGCTTTGGGATTGTGAAAACGATGGAGGAGCTGGAGGCGATGGCGGGCGATGGCACATAACATTACCTTTTCGCCTGACGCTTGGGCGGATTATCTGTACTGGCAGTCAGAGGATAAGAAAACGCTGAAGCGGATCAATAAACTGCTCCAGGAGCTACAGCGTGACGGGGCAGTACAGGGCATAGGAAAAGCAGAGCTGCTACGGAAAATCAAAGGCATGAGTAAACGCATTGATGATACGAACCGGCTTGTTTATACCGTTGAAAATGACAATATCATTGTTTTATCCTGCCGGGGACATTATGAAGACTGATTGGAGGATAGACGATGTCTCGAAAAGTATTGCAGATCGGATACGAGCCGGAGCGTGATCGCCTGACCTGGGATGGCTGGGATATTCATTGTGGCCAGGGTATGGATGTGTTGCTCCCAGATCGGCTCGATGGAGGCACATGGCGGACTGTATCCTTTGAGTACAATGATGAGGGATGGTATATGCCTGGGCATCCTGGTGTGTCTCCAGTGGGCCTGTGGGCCCGTGAAAGACAGGACTAAACTATGAAGATTAGCTATGAGGGACGAGTATAATATCAGAGAACTGAATCCAAGTAAAAATCCGTACACGAGCAAGGTAAAGGTTACTATTGATGTTGAAGGGAGCACGTTGGATTATTTTAAGTCTATGGCGGCAGCAGATGGAATCCCGTATCAGATTCTTATCAATCTCTATTTGAGAGATTGTGCAGACAATCGCAGAAAAACTCAAATGTCCTGGCAGTAATGATAAAAGCGGAAGAACACGTTGTTCTTCCGCTTTTATCATTACTGCCAGGTATTTATAAATATTCTGTGCGGATATACAGAACATACATTTGAAGGATTAGAGTAAAGTGCAATCAATAATTTACAGAATGTAAAGTTAATGCGGTTTATATTTTAGCGTTCATTCAATAAAATTAAGTTGCAAACCAATATTTCCCGGCGACATAATTTTATTAGATGGAGGAAAAACAAATGAAAAAAATGATGGTAATGCTGTTGGTATTGGCAATGTCTATCTCCTGCCTTGTTCTTCCGGCCGGTGCTGTGCAGGTTGAGGGGAATCCGTGTGATACGCATATGGCAGTTCAGCCGAGAGAAATCATGACTTTTAGTAAGACGCAGCGAGATGATAAAAGCACAGATGAGTTGGTGCTTATCGCAGATATTACAGTAAAATATACGGTTAGAGATGAGGTAAGCAATAGAAGCGGTTACTATATTACCGGTATTCAAAGTGCAAGTGTGAAAAAGGTAAAAGGGTGGACAGCGATTAGCTCCGATGTGACAATCGATAGAGAGCACATTGTCTATAGTAACAACTTTCAGACTGCTGCTGTACCAATTGTATATTATGCAAGCACTGGTTCAGGGTATGAGCATAAATCTGCAACAGTTTTGATTGAACTTTAATTAAACATAGTAAACATTGAGAATGAGACATAGTTTTTTTGCAGGGATTCTTTTAGCTGTAGTTGCGTTTTGTATATGGTGTTATGATGCCAACCATATGGCCGATACTAATTGTGGAGAAAATGCTTTGCTAAAAGAAAACTCGCATTTGGAGAATAAAACCAGTGGAGTTGAGGATAAAGGTACTGTGCAAGAACAAGATTGCATTGTGCTGGATGCCGAGAAATGGCAAGGAAATTATTCGAAGACCTTTATTGTTACTGACAAGACTAAAGTACCAATTAGCACTCTAATCACTGTGTATTTTACCTACGAGAGTAATGATAACGGAGGATATTCTATTGTTAGTATTGACTCGGTAAAGGCGGAAAAGAATAGTGGATGGACTTATGTTGATAATGTAGCTACTGTAAATGGTGACATATTATATAGCAATCAAAGG
>DXUR01000214.1 GCA_019417795.1 Clostridiales bacterium
CTAAATTATCGTTTACCTGATTTGGAGGTTATACCATGTTTGATAAAGTTCAGGAGAGCTTGAAAAGAAGTAAAGATGAGCGTCAGAAAAAGCGGCTTGAAAAGGAACGGGTTCGTCTTGAGAAAGCCGCAGCAGAAGCAGTTCGCGAGAAAGAGCGGCTTCAACATGAGGCGGAAAAGATACAGGCTGAAAAAGATCGCCTTCTCTCCCTTGATGACAAAGGGCTGATGGTAGAACTGATTCTGGCAGTGCGCGGCTTATACTCGCAGATAGAGTACATTCAGAGTCAGCAGGAGTCTTTATCCGAGCGAATTGACGATATTGAGTCAGACATCTCTTCCATCCGCAGCGATATTTCGGATTTGGAGAGCAGAATGAGTTCGTCCGATCAATAAAAGCCAATGAAGGAGGCGCAGACGTGATTATTTCCCCGCAATCTCTTGATACAAACCTCAGTCAGCTTTTAGCAGAGGTTAAGTCCGGCTCCATGCAGTTGCCGGAGTTTCAGCGTGACTGGACTTGGGATGATAACCGAATTAGGGGCATTATCGCCAGCTTATCACAGGGTTATCCTATGGGTGCCATCATGCGGCTGCAATACGGCAATCCGGACATCCAATTCAAATACCGTACAATTACGGGCGTAAAAGGCGTTTCTGTGAAGCCGGAGCATTTGATTCTCGATGGTCAGCAGCGGCTTACTTCAATTTATCAGGCAACATCCTCTAAAGAGCCGGTCTCGACCAAAACAGAAAAAGGCAAGGCTATTAAGCGTTATTACTATCTCTCAATGGAGAAGTGCCTCGACGATGATGAGGATCGTTTTGATGCTGTCCTCTCCATCCCCGAAGACCGAAAGATTAAAGAGAACTTTGACCGGGATGTGAAGCTCGATCTCTCAACCAGAGAATATGAATACGAGAACAAGCTGTTTCCGGTCAATATCGTATTCGACAGCAACGCAGTTATGGACTGGTTCATGGGCTACATGACGCACTACGGAATGAAGCCGGAAGCAATGGACGAGTTCAAGCGTTTCCAAGCGGATGTGCTGAATACAATTTCCGGGTATAAGCTGCCTGTGATTACACTGGACAAGTCCACGCCGCGAGAGGCAGTGTGCAAGGTGTTTGAGAACGTCAATACTGGCGGTGTTCCTCTCACGGTGTTTGAGCTTGTTACCGCAACTTATGCCACAAGAGACTTTGACCTAAGAAAAGACTGGGTGCAGTGCCGAAATACCATTTGCGGCTTTGGAGACACGCTGAGAACAGACCTGTTCGATGGAATTGATGAAACCACATTCCTGACAACGGTTTGCCTCTATACAAGCTATTTGAACAAGCAGTCTGGAAAAACGAACACTATCTCCTGCAAAAAGAAAGATGTTCTGGGTCTGCCTTATGAATCATATATAGCGAACCGCGATGCAGTGTTAGTCGGGTTCAAAATCGCAAAGGAGTTCCTTCTTCGGGATCAGTGCGTCTTCCGGCAGAGAGACTTGCCTTATACAACGCAGTTGATTCCCCTTGCAGCGATCTGTGCTGTTCTCGGAAAATCCAAATGCAACGAGCCTAACACAATCAAAACGCTTTCTCGTTGGTATTGGTGTGGAATTTTGGGTGAGATGTACGGTGGCGCTAACGAAACCCGATATGCCTACGACATCGAGGACATGGTTGAAGAGGTTAACGGGCGTCCGAATGCAATGCACACGATCAACAGCGCAGTCTTTTCTTCTACGCGGCTGCTGACCCTTCAAACTCGCTTGAGTGCTGCTTATAAGGGGATTATGGCTCTTCTCTATAAGGAGAAATGCCGTGATTTTATGAATAACACGACGATTGACATTGTGAACAGTATGCTTGAGTCTCCGGACATTCACCATATCTTCCCGGAAGCATATTGCGAGAAAATGGGCATCAAGCGCGAACGGTATAATTCCATCATTAACAAGACCCCGATTCTCCCAGCCACCAACCGCTCGATTGGCGGAAATGCGCCGAGTGAGTATCTGGGGGCAATTCTAAAGAAGGTTGATGGACTGAACGAGGATGAACTTCAAGCACGGGTAGAATCGCACTTTATCGACTATTCGGAATTGAAGGCAGATAACTTCAATGGCTACTTCATTGACAGAGCAAAGAGTCTTCTCAATCTGATTGAAAAGGCAATGAATAAGCCTGTCACTGACAGAGATGCAGAAAATACGCTGGATCAGTTTGGGGCGAGTCTGGCGTAAAAGGGAGTGACAAAACTATGGCAGGATATTTTACAGAATCAAATTACGAGAACGCTGTCTTGCAGCTTCTCAATGAAGAACTGGGCTATAACTATATCTATGGACCGGACGTGGAGCGCGATTATCACTCGCCGCTTTATGAGGATGTTCTGCTACCTTCCTTGCAGCGGATCAACAAGAGCCTGCCTATGGACGCTCTGACGGAGGCAATCTATAAGCTCAAGAACTTTGAAACCGGAACGCTTTTGCAGAAGAACATGGTCTTTATGGACTACCTCCAAAACGGAGTCCCGGTAAAATACTATGACAAGGGTGAAGAACGCTCTACCCTTGTTTACCTTGTAGACTTCAAAAATCCTGCCAGTAACGAGTTCACAGTTGCGAATCAATGGACTTTCATTGAGAACTCCGAAAAAAGACCGGATGTGATTCTCTTTGTCAATGGTCTCCCACTCGTCATTGTGGAGTTGAAGTCTCCGTCCCGCGAAGAAACCGATGCTTCCGCAGCATACCGCCAGCTCCGGAACTATATGTATGAGATCCCCTCTATGTTCATTTATAATGCGGTATGTGTCATGAGCGACTTGACCACTTCAAAGGCTGGTACAATCACGTCCGGCGAAGACCGCTTTATGGAGTGGAAAACAACAGACGGCAGCTATGAGAATACGCAACACGCATCATTTGACACATTCTTTGTAGGACTGTTTGAGAAGACCCGCTTCCTTGACATCGTGAAAAACTTCATCTGCTTTAATGTGGATGGACAGAATACTTTCAAGATACTCGCCGGGTATCATCAGTATTTCGCAGTCAAAAAGGCGATTGAGTCTACAAAACACGCAACCGTGACGGACGGTAAGGGTGGCGTCTTCTGGCATACACAGGGCAGCGGAAAATCGTTGTCTATGGTCTTCTATGCTCATTATCTGCAAGAAGCGTTAGAAAGCCCCACTATCGTTGTCATTACCGACCGTAACGATCTGGACGACCAGCTTTACGGACAATTCGCCCGCTGCAAGGACTTCCTCCGGCAAACGCCGCAGCACGCTGAGAGCCGCAAGAATCTGAAAGAACTGCTTGCAAACAGACAGGCAAACGGCATAATCTTCACGACCATGCAGAAGTTTGAAGAAAGCAACGAAGCTCTTTCGGAGCGTCGGAACATTATCGTGATGGCTGATGAAGCGCATCGTGGGCAATATGGTCTCAATGAGAAGGTTGTGATCAAGCAGAAGGACAACGGCGAAGTCGAGGCGAAAACCGTTATCGGCACTGCCCGCATTATAAGAGACACGCTTCCTAATGCGACCTACATTGGATTCACCGGAACACCGATCTCCACAAAAGACCGCAGTACACGAGAGGTCTTCGGTGATTACATCGACATCTATGATATGACACAGGCAGTTGAAGATGGCGCGACCAGACCCGTCTACTACGAGAGCCGTGTGATTCACCTGAAACTCGACGAGAACACCCTCCATCTGATCGACAATGAATATGACATTATGGCTGACAACGCCGATCCGTATGTCATTGAAAAGAGCAAAAAAGAACTTGGTCAGATGGAAGCAATCCTCGGTGCCGACCAGACGATCAATTCCTTGGTAAATGACATTCTTGATCATTACGAGAATTACCGTGAGAATATCCTAACCGGCAAGGCGATGATCGTTGCTTATTCGCGTCCCATAGCAATGAAGATTTATAAGCGCATTCTTGAGCTACGCCCAGCGTGGACGGAAAAGATTGCAGTGGTCATGACGCAAGGCAATAACGATCCCGAAGAATGGCGTGAGATTATCGGCAACAAAGCTCATAAGGACGATATGGCGCGGAAATTCAAAGACAACAACTCTCCGCTGAAAATCGCCATCGTCGTGGATATGTGGCTGACCGGCTTTGATGTTCCCTCCCTTGCTACGATGTATGTCTATAAGCCGATGGCTGGACACAACCTGATGCAAGCTATCGCCCGCGTCAATCGTGTCTTCAAAGATAAAGAAGGCGGTTTGGTTGTCGATTACGTCGGTATTGCGGCTGCACTGAAACAGGCAATGAACGACTATACTGCCAGAGACAAGAAGAACTATGGTGATACAGATGTAAGCAAGGCTGCATATCCGAAGTTCCTTGAAAAGCTCTCTATTTGCAGAGATTTGTTCCACGGATTCAGTTATGAGAAATTCATGACCGGAAGCGACCTCGACAGGGCAAAGCTCATCAGCGGCGGAGTGAACTTCATACTCGGCAAGAGTGTTGCAGAGTACGAGCTTCCCGACCATGAGAAGACACAGAATGTGTTTATCAAAGAAGCCCTGCTTCTCAAGCAGGCACTTTCGCTGTGCAGCAGCTTGGTAGACGAGCAAACTCGCATGGAGGCAGCTTTCTTCGAGTCCGTAAGAACAATGACCGTGCGCTTGGTTTCAGGCGGTACCGGAAAGAAGTTTACGCTTCCGGAAGTAAATGAGCGCATTAACGAGCTTTTGAAGCACAGCATCAAGAGCGAAGGTGTTATCAACCTCTTCTCCGATGTCCAGACTGAGTTTTCGTTGTTCGATCCGAAGTTTCTTGAAGAAGTGGCAAACATGAAGGAGAAGAATCTTGCAGTCGAACTCCTGAAAAAACTGATTTCCGAACAGGTCTCTGTTTACCGTCGAACAAATATTGTCAAGTCTGAAAAGTTCTCCGAAATCATTCAGAGCGCAATGAACCGCTATTTGAACGGAATGCTGACCAACGAGGAAGTCATTCAAGAATTACTCAAGCTGGCGAAAGACATTGCCGCTGCTGCCGCCGAGGGTGAAAAACTCGGATTGACAGCGGACGAGCTTGCTTTCTATGATGCCCTCACAAAGCCGCAAGCAATCAAGGACTTTTACGAGCATGACGAGCTTATTGCTATCACGAAAGAACTGACAGATTTGCTTCGCAAAAACCAGACAATAGACTGGCAAAAGAAAGAGAGCGCAAGAGCTGGAATGCGCCGCCTGGTCAAAAGGTTGCTGAAAAAACACAAATATCCGCCAGAGGGTATGGATGATGCTGTCCAGACTGTCATGAGCCAGTGTGAGATGTGGACGGACAATGTAATGACCGCTTAACTCCCCTACGAGAAAGGAGTAGATCATGGGCAATTCAGTCATGTTGAATGGAATCGAATATGCCGGAGAACAGATTGCCTACAAAGACAGCACCTATGAGCTTGTGTCAAAGGTCGCTTACCTGATCGGCGTCCCGCTTCGTATTTTCCAAAATGAACACGAGCCGCCGAAGA
>DXUR01000215.1 GCA_019417795.1 Clostridiales bacterium
CTCTGTCGATGATGGCTGGATGGTTATTCTGAACATAGTACATTGGAGCTTCTCCGCAGTATCGCTCGTTGGAGAGCATATTCATGATCATGCCCTTGCTAAAGCTGATGGTTTTGCCGGGGATAGCATAGTTCTCAGCCTGCATCATCTTGGAAATATTGTCCACGGTTTCTCCAGCCAGATAGAGATTGAAGATGCGTTCCACGATAGCCGCTTCGCTCGGTACGATTTCAGGCTCACCGTCAGCACCCTTTTTATAGCCAAGGAACCGCTTGTATAGCGCAGACCCGTGGTGGGGCGGTACGGCTATAACATTGAGATCGGTGAAAACTTCTTCGCAAATCACAACACGGTGATTCTGGATGACGGGAAGGTCACCTTCGGTGACAATGTGTTTATTGCACCGAACTGCGGCTTCTACACGGCAGGACACCCCATTGATGCCGAGCGGCGCAACAAGGGACTGGAATATGCGTATCCCATCACGGTGGGCAGCAATGTTTGGATCGGAGCGGGCGTTCATGTCATGCCGGGGGTTACGATCGGAAGCAATGTTGTGATTGGCGGCGGCAGTGTTGTTGTTAAAGATATTCCTGACAACTCGGTGGCTGTCGGCAATCCGTGCCGGGTGATTCGTGCAATTATGGAAGAGGATACGATCAGATGGACGTGATCCCATTTGAAAAGCTGAAAGCGTTCTTTGAGGAATATCTGAAATGAAACATTCCTTGTTTTTCTGCTTGTTGGCGGACATGACATTTTTGCTCACAGCCTGTTCCATCGCTGGAAGCAAAGATAATCACCTGACCTCAGAAAACGGCAAATAAGCCCTTTTGGCAAGCGGACGTCCAGCGTTTCAGCAGCACGCGGAACACTCCGAGGGTAATGATACCACCCCCATCCGAAACAGCCCCTGTTTCGCCGTGTAAGCCGCTGTGTGCGATTTTTCGCCGAAAGCCGAGTGTGTAACTCGCTTTCGCCTACGCTCATGTAACGGCCTCGGCTAAGCGTGAAGCGGCAAAAACAATGGGTAACATTCTCTCTGGCGCGGTATAGTGCTTTCCGCTATCCGCTCCCGTTGGGGTCAGCGTTTGGGTCAGAAAAAACAGCAAGTAAGTTATTGGGCGCAAAAGTGCGGAAAAAGTCCTGATTTCGCAAGAAATCAGGACTTTCTGGTTGCGGAGACAGGACTCGAACCTGCGACCTCCGGGTTATGAGGCAGTCTCAAGCACAAATCGGAGTCATTTCGGCTCCGATTTGTGCTTTTTACCACCATTCGTTCGGCGGATTTTCCGTTGTTTCCGTCCAGCCCTGCCCGCTTTTTTCGGATTCTGGGTCAAAACTGGGTCAGGATTGCTTCACAGGCGGCTTTCAATGCGAGCCATTTCACGCATCTGCCAATTCTTGCTGCTTTTTGTAGTCCTCGCCCCATGCCCACATGGAATCCAGAATAGGCTTCAGACTTTTTCCAAGTTCGGTCAGAGAATATTCCACTCTCGGCGGCACTTCGGCGTAGACCTTGCGGTTTACCAGTCCGCTCTCCTCCATCGCCCGGAGCTGGGCGGTCAAGACCTTTTGGGACACATTGCCAACGGACTTTTTCAGCTCCCCGAACCGCTTTGTTCCCGGCATCAGGTCACGCAGGATCAGCACCTTCCACTTGTCCCCGATGAGGGTCAGCGTGGTCTCCACAGGGCAGGCGGGGAGAGTGGCTTTCGCGGTCATTTCGCTCATATTTGAAACCCTCCATAAAAATTTTTCCAAGCGCCAAATTGCCGGAAAACCCAGTAACGGCGCAATCGTTTCTTTTTGGTAACTGTCCATTAGTTTCTGTTTGGTAACTACGGCACAATATTGTGCTTACTTTACGAATGGAAGCTACGGTATTACTATAACGCCAGAGGCAAACGAAAGCAAGCCCGATCACCAAGGAGGTCACTCAAAATGAAAAAAATTCTTTCTCTCACGATGGCTCTTGCCATGCTCGGCACGGCTCTCACCGGCTGCGGCTCTAAGGACGCTGTTACCCAAACCCCCGCTGAAAACACCCAGCAGACGGCGCCTGTCCAGCAGGAGCAGAGCCAGACCGAAAAGGCGCTGGCGCTCATCAACACCTTTGCCACCGGCGATACGGACACCGCACGCAGCCTGTTGGCGGATGGTTACATCCAGCACAATCTGGCGTACGGCACCGGTGCGGACGCCTTCGTCGGCTCCGTAGAATATCTTGCATCCGCTGATGTGAAAACCACTGTGAACAACATCCGTGCTTTTGAGGACGGTGACAAGGTGTTCTTGCAGACGATTTACAATTTTGCCGGTGCCGGTGAGCAGGTCGCCTTTGACATCTTCCGTTTCGATGAGGACGGCAAGATTGCTGAGCATTGGGACAATCTGGCGTCCCTGGCCGAGCCGAATCCCTCTGGTCACACCCAGACGGACGGCACGATGGAGGTCACGGATCTGGACAAGACCGAGGAAAACCGCGAGCTGGTCAAGAATTTCCTTTATGACGTCATGCAGGGCAACAATCTGGATAAGACTCCGGATTATTTTGACGGTGACAATTACATTCAGCACAACACCGGTATTGCCGATGGTGTATCCGGCCTGAACGCCGCACTGGGCGCTCTGGCGGAGCAGGGCATTTCCATGGTGTACGATGAAGTCCACATGGTTCTGGCACAGGGCAACTTCGTCCTTGCCGTCAGCGAAGGCACCTTTGGCGGCGCGCCCACCAGCTACTATGACCTGTGGCGGGTGGAGAACGGCAAGATCGCCGAGCATTGGGATGTGATGGAGACCATCGCAGACCAGTCCACCTGGCAGAATCAGAACGGCAAGTTCTAATTGTTACCCACAATATTGTGCGTACTTCACAAGCCGCACAAATCGCATTACAATCAAAGCATCAAGAGAAAACAACAAATTACGGAGGTATTGATCATGAACAAAGTCGTGGAATTTCTGAATGCCAACCCTGTGCAGTATCTTGCTACCGTCGGTCGTGATGGTAAGGCAAAGTGCCGCCCCTTCATGTTCGCTGGCGAACTGGATGGCAAGCTGTGGTTCTGCACCAACAACACCAAAGACGTCTACAAGGATATGCAGGAGAACCCGGAGGTGGAGATCTCCGTTTCCAGCCCGGAATACGCATGGATCCGTCTGCACGGCAAGGCTGTATTTGAAAACAACATGGCTGCTAAGGAAATGTGCATCCGGAACCCCATCGTGAAGGGTCAGTACGGCGAGGCCACCAACCCCATCTTTGAGGTGTTCTATCTGGATAATGCCCACGGCATCATCGCTGACTTCTCCGGCAATCCTCCCTACGAGTTCTAAGAAACACGCGGCGGCCACACCGAAAGGGAGGGCCGCCGCGTCCTTTATAAAATCATTTCATTAAGGCGGTGGAAAAATTATGAATCAAGCACAGCGGCGGCTGTTTTTGATCCAGTCGCTTTTGAAAGAGAAAACAGAATATCGGGATATTGCTATTCCGGCAGAGCCGGAGAGCCAGCGTCAGCTTTTGCGGGGGTTGATGAATATTCGCGCACCTCAGAGTGTTGGCGCGGACTTCCTGCAAACACAGGACGCATACCTGCAAGGCGAAACCGCCGCAAAGGGCATCACGGATATTGCCGACCTGACACCTGTGCAGCCGGGGCTGTATCTCTGGCAGGGCGATATTACGACGCTCAAGTGTGATGCCATCGTCAACGCTGCAAACTCGGGCATGACCGGATGCTATATTCCGAACCACCGCTGCATCGACAACGCCATTCATACCTTTGCGGGCGTGGAGCTACGCCTTGCCTGTGCGGAACTGATGGAACAGCAGGGCTATCCGGAACCCACCGGTCAAGCAAAAATCACTCCTGCGTTCAATCTACCCTGCCGCTATGTGCTACATACGGTCGGGCCGATCATCGACGGGCACGTGACAAAAAAGGACAAAGAACTGCTGGCTTCCTGCTACCGCTCCTGCTTGGAGCTGGCAGCGGAAAACAACTTGGAAAGCGTGGTATTCTGCTGCATTTCCACGGGAGAGTTTCATTTTCCCAACGAACTGGCGGCGGAGATCGCTGTGCAGACCGTCAAGGAATTTCTCAAAAAGCAAACCAGTGTCAAGAAGGTGATCTTCAATGTTTTCAAAGATTTGGACAAAGCCATCTATGAAAAGCTGCTCCGAGCAGATTGAGCAACTGAGGACGGTGTTACATGACTGTGACGCTGTGGTGATCGGTGCCGGTTCCGGACTGTCCACGGCGGCAGGTTTCACCTACACCGGCGAGCGGTTTGAGCAGCATTTCTCCGATTTTGCTCAGAAGTACGGCATTCGGGATATGTACAGCGGTGGCTTCTATCCGTTCCCAACGCAGGAAGAATTCTGGGCGTATTGGAGTCGGTATATCTACATCAACCGCTATCAAGATGCTCCCAAGCCGGTCTATGAGGATCTTTTGAATCTGGTGCGGGATAAGGATTACTATGTCATCACCACGAATGTTGACCACTGCTTTCAGAAGGCGGGCTTTGACAAAAAGCGGCTTTTTTACACGCAGGGCGATTATGGCCTATTCCAGTGCAGTGAGCCGTGCTGTCAGGAAACATTCGAGAACGAAACGGTCATTCGGGAGATGATGGAGCGACAGGAGGATATGAAAATTCCGACAGAACTGCTCCCTGTCTGCCCCCGCTGCGGCAAACCCATGACTATGAACCTGCGTTCCGACAACAAGTTTGTCGAGGACGAGGGCTGGCACAGAGCAGCGGAGCGGTATGAAAACTTCCTCCGTACCCGTGAAGGACAAAAAATTCTCTTTCTGGAATTGGGCATTGGCTATAATACCCCTGTCATCATCAAGTACCCCTTTTGGAAGATGACAGCCAAGAACCCCAACGCCACCTACGTCTGCATCAATCAAGGGCAGGCGGTTTGTCCGCAGGAGATTGAGCGGCAGGCGATCTGTATCGATGCGGATATTGGTAGTGCCCTGCGGGGTCTTTCGCAAATGTAAATGGGGGACACAAGGAAACGGCAAATGAGCCGCTTTGACAAGCGGCCGTCCGGTATTTCAACAGCACACAAAGCGCACCGAGGGTAGTGATACCGCCCCTCACCTCGCACACACGGAAAGGCCCTGAGCACAGGGCGTGGAAACCGCAATTTCGACAGAAACGAAAAAAGATCACGCAGCCCAGCGGGGCCGCGACGCCTCGGAACAGCGACACGCATAAGCGCATCGCTGTTCCGAAGGCTCTCTGCGTTCTTTGGGAGCGCCTCCGACCAAGACCCAAAAGCGGCAAAGTTTGCCGTTCTACCCCCTGGCCACGCAGGGTTTCCGAAACGTGTGGAACGCTCCGAGGGTAGTGATACCACCCCCACCTCGCACGTTCAGAAAGTACTGCGCACAGAGTGAAAAAACAGCAACATCACCAAGTTGCAAACAGATCACGCAGCCCAGCGGGGCCGCGACGCCTCGGAACAGCGACACGCATAAGCG
>DXUR01000216.1 GCA_019417795.1 Clostridiales bacterium
CATCTCCCTTCGTGTTGACGATGATCGTATTGACCAGCTTGAGGATGTCCTTCTCACTGCGGATGTAGCTGAAAGGGTTGTAGTGCATGGATTTTCGGAAATTGATGGTGTTCAGCGACTTGATGACATAGCCGCCCTTTTCGAGCATCTTGCCGCACTCTACCAGCACCGTACCCTTCGGGTCGGTGACAACGTATGAACTGTGCATCTGCATCAGATTTGGTTTTACAAAAAAGCGCGTCTTGCCTGAGCCGGAACCGCCGATGACAAGGATGTTCTTGTTGCGGGCGTATTTCGGCTGCTTTGGACGGCTGTTCATGGTCAGGAACTCCGTCTGCGTCAGAATGACATTGTTGGAGAACTCCGGGTCCATGTACGGCTTGATGTCCTCCGGCTTACCCCATCGTGCAGATCCGTATTCTTCGCCCTGCCGGAACTTCTTGCGGTTCTTGCCCTTGACATAGACCGCCAGCTTGAGCAGCGCACCGGCAACCAGACCGACGAGCAGATCAACGGGATGAAAGCTGGGAAGCGGATTTGCAAAGGCAGTGCCGAACACGGCAAAGCCGTTTGTCAGCTTGTCGATGAACTCTGTGCCGGGAGCGAGACGAAATACGGCGGCAATCTTATCCGCAAAGTAGAAGGCGAAGACATACGGAAGGTTCAGAAGAATGAGCTTCTTCATATCGGGTTTGTTCACAGCTCCACACCCCGATCCTTGGTCTTGACCTTGACTTTCTCTTTGTGCTGTGCCTTGCTCTGGGCTTTCTCCTGATCCAGCTTGTGCCGGATGGACGGCTGTTCCTTCTGCTTGACGGTTTTGGCGGAGAACTCCTTGAACGCGGCGGTCATAACATCAACATCTCGTCCCTTGAAGAAGACAAGATAGCTGGGCGGCTCAACGGAAACGTCCTTCTTGAGCGCAAAGTCCAGACCGTATTTACTGGCTGTTCGCTCAAAGGACTTGATGTTGCCGTCCGTCACTTCGATGTTGGAGATGGCGGCGTTCTGGCTCATCAGATGCTTGATGGACTGCTTGCCGCGATAGGTTTTTGGCTGCTGCATCTGCTTCTGCGCCTTCTCAATCTCCTGCACGAACTTGTCCAGTGCCTTTTTCAGCACCTCGGCTGAGATTTTGCCGCCCTTGATCATGATTGCAACAACTTTGGTGTTGACTTCATCCTGCATTGCAGTGATACCTCCTTTCCTTGAAATGATTGAGGGAATGCTGCCTCAGCTAAGGCGGCACAATCCGGCGACAGATGATTTTCATTTACACTGTCCTCCTTTCCGAGCATTGCTCACGATGGTATTCATTAAAGAGTGTCTTCGCAAAGGCTATAATCGTAGGTCTTCGGCTTCTTTGACCCTGCCGATCTGTCCTGCCCGTAGAAATCATGATTGACGAGCGCGGAGTAGTAATTGTCTATCGTCAGAGAGGCGTTATACAGAGCGGTCAACAGGTACGCCCGGATATTACGGATGTCTGACGGGTTCTTGTTCATTGCTTCCAGAACGTACTCTATGTGGCTGCTATTCAGCTTGAGAAAGCGGGACTTAACCACTTGCTGCGGCATATCCTCGCCATTGATACGGATGGTCGGAGCGGTAGAGCAGACGGCATCCAGCATGATGTCCATGATCTCCCGGAAGCGGTCTTTATCGAACTTCGGATCCTGACAGAGAATGTTGTAGTCAAGATTCTCTTTGATAATCTCTTCATACTCGCTTCGCTCATCCATCCTGTCCATCACATCAAGATTGATGGATTGATAGTTCTTTGAGAGAGTATTTCTTTCTTGAGTAATTACTTGGATAGTATTTCTTTGTGCGGGATTTTCCCTAGGGGGATTCTCCACGTCTGGATTCTCCACATCGGGATTTTCCCTGTGTGGATTATCCCTGTGTGGCAAACCGGCTTGCGGCATCTCATAGATGTCGAACTCCGTGCTGACCATTCTGCCCTTATCATCTCTGCCACGGTGACGGACAAGGTAGCCGTTTTCCTCAAGCTCCTTGAGTGCCGAAAGTATGGCGTCGGGACCTTCCTTGCAGAGTGCCGCAAGACCACGGGTGGAGAACTGCCAGCCGTCGTTGAAGGACAGCATCTTTGAGAGAAGACCGACTGCTTTGAGGGAGAGGTTCTTATCTCTCAGGTGGGTATTGCCCATGACCGTGAAGTCACGGGTTTTATTGACGCGATAGACTGACACATGATCACCCTGCCATTTCCGTAGATACTTCAACGCCGCAGATTCCAAAGTAGCGGATGCGGATGACGTTCTTGCCCTTCGGGGTGAAGTAGGTCTGAGAGCCGGTATAGCGGAAGGTCACGAAATCCCGGACGATGAAGAGTCCTTCGTTGCTCTTCTTGTTGTAGGGAAGAAGCTGACCGGAGGGAGAGCGGAACAGATACCCTTCGTTAAGCAGGAATTTGACGAACTTGCGCTCCGGGATTTTCAGTTCCTTCGCCGTGGTGCGAATGTTGGTGCAGTCATCTGGATTGACGAAGGCGTCAAAGTAATCGGCTTTCGGTCTTGCGATGCCCAGCTCCGCTTCAAGGGCATTGGCGCGATTCGTTTCCTTGAGCAAGGTCTGCGCAAGCTCTATGATGACCGCCGGTTCCTTCTGAATGCGGTCCAGCAGGGATTCCGTCATGTAGCAGCCGGTCTTGCGGATCATGGGAACAACCTCATCGAACAGCCAGTGTTCAAATCTTTCCGCCGAGGGGAGTTTGCTATGGACAATTAGCCTGTAAACATCACCCTCCGTAATGTAGGAAAGGGACTGCGTACCGCCGCTCGTAAGGGTGTCCCGTTTTAGGACACCCTTGCAATGGTCAATAATTGCCTTGCCGGGTCTGGCATATCCCAATGCTCTTGCAACATCTGAGCCGCAGAACAGAAGTGTTTCTCCGTCGAGGATCGTCCTCACCTCACCGAACTGTTCATTCTTGAAGACTTCGATTTTGTTATCCATGACAGGTTTCCTTTCCGGCATCAGATGTGCCACTTTGATTTTTGAGTGTAGAAACGGGATTGCAGCAGTAGGGACACTCTGCAAACACGCAGGACTGATATTTCCAGTGAGGACGGTGAAAGCGGCAGCTTCGGCACTCAGGGAGAATGCCATCCGCGCCGCTGTCAAAATGCTCAAAGCCGGGTATGGTCTGCATCAGCAATTCCAGTGCTTGCAGATCACCGGCTGTCATGCGTTTCATGCTTAAAAACTCCTTTCCTTCGCCGCATCGCCAGCAAATATTCCGGCTTTTGGGCAACAAAAAAAGAGGGTTTGCTTCTTACTCCAAATTGGAGAAGAAACAAACCCTCTTCGTTTACGATGTAGTTCAGATGATTTCTCGGATGGTATGAATGACACCGAGCAGCAGCCCGATGAAGAAGGCAAGTCCTCCGATAAGACCGCCTATGATTAAGTTCAATGCGAAGATGCCGACTGAGCCGGAGATACCGTAGCCGCTGGGAACGAGCCAGAGGCACATCCTCCGGATGCCGAATGGCAAGCCGACGCAGATCCACATAAGGAAGTAGTCACATACGCCGTCAGGCATATAGATCGGCTTGAGAAATGACGCGAGGCAGAACGCAAGCGCGATTGGAAGCAGAACCTCCTTCAAGAAGACTTTGATAGCACCCACTATATCCTCCTTCTGCCGGAAGTGTGCAGCGGCACACTCCGGCTTGCTTGATTATTGTGAAAGTCCTTTGTTTTCGGTCAAAAAAAGAAGGGACTAAGCCAGAATGCCTTGATTTTCAAGGTCTTTCTGATTTAGTCCTATTATCGCACAATAATCCTTTATGACAATGGCCTCCACCCGTCCGGCCTCAACTTCCTCCATCATCGCCAGAAAGCCGGGACGGTCAAAGCGGGTTCCCGATACGCCGTCATCGGTGAAATGGGTGGGGTTCGGCAGCCCATTCCTGCGAGCAAACTCCTCTAACATCTGCTTTTGATGGCTTATGGAATTACTCTCGCCCTGTAACTCATCATCGCGGCTCAAACGCTCGTACAGTGGGGTGATTTTCTCGTTTCTCATGGCTGTACCTCCTGAAATGAAAATGCTCTAAGTGACTGCTTCACTAACCATGACAAAAATCATGATTAAGAAGTCACTTAGAGCATACATCTCCCGCCGCCATTTTGAATTTGACATATTGCTTGACAGCAAAGTGCTCCGGCTGCTTTTTTGCCAGATCGTCAAAGAGGATATCCACAGGGCTTTTATAAGTCTCGTCGTCCTCTCTGGCTTCGCAGGCGTTCAGCAGGTCCAGAAGCGTGATGAAGTTCCGTTCCTCCGGCTCCGCTTCATACCAGATGTAGCCGATCAGGGCGCAGTATAAAAGCCGCTCGGCTTTGACCCAAAAATCTTCGGAGGATTTTTCACCGTCGCCCTTCGTGTTGGCAATGATGACATTGACCAGCTTCAAAATGTCCTTCTCCGAGCGCACATAGGCCAGCGGGTTATATTTCATGCTCTTGGAAAAGTTGATGGTGTTCAGGACCTTGATCCGGTAGGGTTCATAGATGACCTTGCCGCGACCGTCCCGCACCGGCTTTCCGTTCTCGTCCAGCTTCGGCGCGCCGTGCAGGAGCATTTTTCCCGTTTCCGTCAAAAGCTGCCCCTTTGGATCGGTGATGACATAGGAGCTGTGCATCTGCATGATAGACGGTTTGACAAAAAATCTCGTCTTGCCGCTGCCGGAACCACCGATGACGAGAATATTTTTATTTCTCGCCGTTTTCGGGTCTTTCGGGCGGCTGGTCATGGTGAGACTTTCTGTTCGCGTCAGGGGGATGTTCCAATCGGAAACGGGGTCTACGTAGGGCGCGATATCCGCTGCCGTGCCCCAGCGGGCAGAGCCGTATTCAATGCCCTTGCGGTATTTCTTCGCGTTCTTGCCCTTGACATACACCGCCAGCCGGACGAGGACTGCGCCGAGGACGCCAATGCAGATATCCAACACATGAAAGCTGGGCGCGGAGCTGGCAAAGGCCGTCTGGAAGCCCTGCCCGATATGCAGCAGCTTTTCCGAGGCGTCAAGCCCCGGCGCCAACCGCGCTGCCTGGCAGAGCTTATCAAAGAGATACACAAAGAACAGATACGGCAGGTTCGGCAGAAGATATTTTTTGAGTTTATCCTTCATCGCTCCACACTCCGTTCTCTGGTCTTGACCTTCTCGCCGCGCTCCTGCTCCTTGTGCTGCGTTTTGGACTGTTCCTGCGCCTTTTCCAGCTTGCGCCGGATGGAAGGGGCTTTCTCGCGGCCCAGATTTTTAGCGGAAAACTCCCGGAAGGCCGCCGTAATGACATCCGCATCCCGGCCCTTGAAGAACACCAAGTACCGGGTATGCTCGCCGGAGGTGTCCTTCTTCAAAGCAAAATCCAGGCCGTACTTCTTCGCCGTGGAAGAAAAGGCCCGGATGTTCTGATCCGTGATCTCGATGTTGGAAACGCCGGTGTTGTGCTTCATAAGCTGCC
>DXUR01000217.1 GCA_019417795.1 Clostridiales bacterium
CGCCGGGGCATCGGCTATCATAGTTTACTCCAGATTCAGGTGTTTTTGCAAGAAGTAAACCGTTAAGAAATAGAAAACGGCACAGTAAATAAGTTCCAGAACGATCAGGAACCACATACCCAGATGCATACCGGCCACAACGGAAACGTTGGGCTCCCAGCCCAGCAGAAGCCGGTGGAACCAGGAATCGTTCACCAGTGCCATGCCGAGGCCGCCCAGAATTTGGAGAGCGATGCCCGTTCCGATATAGAATACCACGCTCAGGAGCCCCTTGTGATTGGGGAAACTGAAGCCGATGGACATGGCCGAATAAAAGCGCAGACACAGGGCAAAAGAGCCCAGTACGCACAAAAGCAGCAGTTCCACGGCGAAGGCCGCGCCGTTGGCCACCAGATCCAGGTGGTTTATCCGGACTGCGTAGTCCAGCAGATTCAGGAAGCCGTGCCACAGATCACCCACGAAGCGGATATCAAAGGCCATGATGCAGCAGGAGAGACCGATCACCACAACAGTGGCGGCGAACCAGACGGTAGAGACGATGAGCTTGCTCCAGATCTGCTGGTGGACGCATACCGGAAGGGTCATCATTACGTAGCCCTCGTCCTGCAGGAGATTTTTGTAAAACCGGTTGATCATCAACACAAAAGAGATGATTCCCACGGCGAAGATCCCCACGATGAACAGCATGATGAAGATGGTACCCAGCGTGCGCAGGAGGGAGCTGTCAGAATTCAGCATACCCCGGCTGGAGAAATTGGCACCCACAGACACCAGCAGCAGGATGCCGAACAGGGGCAGCATGATCCGGCCGGTGGCCCGGAACTCATGCTTCAACAACTTCCTCAGCATTTGAACACCTCCCGGAACAGCGCGTCCACGCTCATGCCCTTTTCCTCCCGAATCTGATCCACGGAGGACTGCAGCACCAGATGCCCCCGGTCGATGAACACCACCTCATCCAGTACCTTTTCCACGTCGGCAATGAGGTGGGTGGAAATGACCACGGCGGCGTCGGGATTATAATTGGAAATAATGGTGGAGAGAATATAATCCCGTGTGGCGGGGTCCACGCCGCCGATGGGCTCGTCCAGCAGATACAGCCGGGCGGCCCGGCTCATGACCATAATGAGCTGAACCTTTTCCCGGGTGCCCTTGCTCATCTGCTTGATCCGCTGCTTGGGCTGGATGTTCAGATGGTGAAGCATCTCCTCCGCAGCCTGACGGCGGAAGTCCGGGTAGAAATCCTCGTAAAAATCCATGAGCTGACCGGCGCTCATCCAGGTGGGGATGGCGGTGCGCTCCGGCAGATAGCTGACCATGGCGTGGGTCTCCCGGCCGGGGGTCCTACCGTCGATCAAAATTTCCCCGCTGCTGGGGGTCAGCAGGCCATTGGCCAGCTTGATGAGGGTGGTCTTGCCGCTGCCGTTGGGACCTAAAAGGCCCACGATCCGGCCCGGCTCAATGGCAAAGCTGACGCCATCCAGCGCCGGAACTTTGCCGTAGCTCTTGGAGAGCTGGTTACATTCTAAAATCGGCATATGTTCACTCCTTTTCCGACTCCTGCCGCAGCAGCGACAGCAAGTCTTCCTTTTCAAATCCCAGACGCTCCATATCGGTCAGAAAGGACCGCACCCGGTCCGCCGCCAGTGCATGGCGGGCCTCCATAATGGCCGTCTGATCCTCCGTTACATAGCGGCCGGAGGTCCGCTGGCTGTACACCAGTCCGTCCCGCTCCAGTTCCGTCAAGGCCCGCTGCATGGTGTTGGGGTTGACGCCCGCCTCCATAGCCAGATCCCGCACGGAGGGCAGCCGCTCTCCCGGCGAGAACGCACCGGAGACGATGCCGGCCCGGATCTGCCCGATGAGCTGGGCGTAGATCGGGGCATCATTGGAAAACTGCCAGTTCATGAGCCACCTCCTCGTGTTATTGTGTTAAGCAACTAATACAATAACACAAAATGGGGAATTGTCAAGAGGGCAGATTTGAATTTTTGAAATTTTTGCGGAAAACCATGTTTCTGATGACACAGGTTCCGCTTGTCCCACAGGCGGATGCGTGGTATAATATTCTGTCACAATGTGGAATTTCGCCGAAAACCGGCGTGATACAACAATAAGGAGGCTTTCATGAGCTGGAAAGAAAAACGATTGATCACGATTCTGAGCATCATTCTGGCGGTGCTGTGCGCTGCGGTGCTCGTCGTGTTGAGCATCCGCTACCGGGCGGCCCAGGCTGCCAAGGATCAGAACACCGTTTCCCCGTCGGACATCGCGGAGGCAGCCCAGAGTGAATATGTGGCCCTGTCTTACAGCAATGGCTCCACAACGCTGTCCTTCTCCCTGAATGAGAACGGCGTCTGGACCTGGGACAGTGAGCCGGACTTCCCGCTGGACGATACCAACGTCAAGTCCATTCTGACGATTTTGGAGACCCTCAAGCCCCAGCAGACCTTGGATATGCCGGAGGACCTGTCGGTGTACGGATTGGATGCCCCGGATGTGAGCCTGACGGCCACAGCTCCGGATGACGCGGTGCTGACCGTTACCTTGGGGAATGCCACCACCGATGGAACCAGCTATTACGCGACTATCAACAGCGACCCGGACCACGTTTTTATTCTGGCGGGAACGCTGCGTCAGGCCATGCAGACGCCCATCTACCAGATGTGCCGCCTGCCGGAGCTGCCGGAATTGACGGAGAGCACCATCACGTCCATCCAGTTGCAGGGACCGTTGGTGGAGCAGGTGGATCTGGAAGGGAACAGTACTCAGGTCCGGAATTCCACTGTGCTCACTGCCACCCATGCGGAGGATGACAGCACCGCCGTTTCCTGGCGTTCCGGCGGGGCCAACATTACCGATGCCCCGTCCCTGCGGGCGCTGCTGGAGGATCTGGCGGCTTTGAAAGTGGCGGAATGTGTGGACTTCCGTCCCTCTGATGACGCGGTGACCTTCTGCGGTTTTCAGGACCCTGTGACGCTGACGGTGCATTATCAGACCGCCACCGGCATTGAGGGCATTTTTGAAATGAACGTCGGAACTCAGAATATGGGCGGCACCGGCCGCTACGTCCGCTTCGGGGACGAGCCGGCCATCTACCTCATGGAGCTGGAGCTGCTGGACCCCATGATGCGGCTGGCCTATCAGGGAATGGAGGAAGCGTCCTGACGGGAGGGAAGAACGATGCGTGTTCTCATAGTGGAGGATGAGGTCCGTCTGGCGGAGACCCTCCGGGACCTGCTGGAGCTGGAGCGCTATACCGCGGACATCTGTCATGACGGGGAAAGCGGTTTGGATAACGCTTTGTCCGACATCTATGATCTGGTGATTTTAGATGTGATGCTGCCGAAGAAGGACGGATTTTCCGTCCTGCGGGCGCTGCGGCAGGCGGGGAAAACCGTCCCAGTGCTGATGCTCTCGGCCCGTTCGGAGCTTGCGGACCGGGTGGAGGGGCTGGACTGCGGTGCGGACTACTACCTCACCAAGCCCTTTGAACCCAAGGAACTGCTGGCTTGCGTCCGGATGCTGACCCGGCGTCAGCCGGAGCAGCGGGCCTCTCAGAATCTGGAATACGGCGATCTGCGGCTGGAAACGGATACCTTTCAGCTTAGCTGCGGAGAGCGGTCTGTCCGGCTCAGCCGGAAGGAATTTGATATGCTGGAGCTGCTGATGCGGAGCCGGGAAATGGTCCTCACCAAGGAGAATCTGATCCTCAAGCTGTGGGGGTATGAATCCGATGCCGAGGACAACAATGTGGAGGTCTACATTTCCTTTTTGAGGAAAAAGCTGGACTACCTCCACTCGAAGGTAAAGATCCGTACCATCCGCATGGTGGGCTACCGGTTGGAGCAGGAAACCTGACTATTCGACTTTTCCACAGCTTTTTCAACATTTTCCACAGACTTTTCGACAAGGGGAGGCACTTGTCATGATCCGGAAACTGCGCTGGAAATTCGTGGCGGTGTGCATGGGGCTGGTGGCCCTGGTGCTCTCGGCGGTGTTCGGCGCCGCCTATCACGCCGTCCGGCAGAATATTGAGGACCTCAGCCGCCAAATGCTGTATCAGGTCTTGCGGGAGGACAGCGGCCGGGGCGCTGTGCCCAACCCCACCATTGAGATCGGCGGGGACCGGGTGCTGCTGCCTTATTTCACAGTGAATATCTGGGGGGATACCGCCTATATCACCGGCGGTACCTATGCCGATTTGGAGAATACCGATACCCTGCGGGACATTCTCAGCCAATGCCTGGAGCAGGAAGCGGCGGAGGGGACGGTCAACGAGTACCATCTCCGCTACCTCTCCATGGACAACGGCCTTTACCGGAAACTGGCCTTTGTGGATATGTCCATGGAGCAGGCGGTGCTGCGGCGGCTGGTCCGTTCCTACCTGCTGATCGCACTGGGAGCTATGCTGGTGCTGCTGGGCATTGCGGCAGCGGCATCCCGCTGGGTCACCCGGCCGGTGGAGAAGGCATGGAAGCAGCAGCGGCAGTTTTTGTCGGATGCCTCCCACGAGCTGAAGACGCCGCTGACGGTGATCCTCTCCAACGCGGAGCTGCTGGAGGGGGCAGGTCTTGCGGAAAAGCCTGCCCGGTGGAGCGGCAACATCCATACCGAGGCGGAGCAGATGCGCACTCTGGTGGAGCAGATGCTGACCTTGGCCCGGGCGGACAATGGCGTCCGGCCTGCCGCCATGGAGCCGCTGAACCTCTCCGATGTGGCCACGGACTGCGTGCTGGCCTTTGAGCCGGTGGCCTTTGAGGCGGGAAAACCTTTGGAGGAGCGGATCGCGGCGGACATTACCGTGGTGGGGGACGCTGACCGCCTGCGGCGGCTGATCTCCATTCTGCTGGACAATGCCATGAAATACGGCGCGGAGGGCGGCCATATCACCTTGACGCTGGAAAAGATGGACCGGCAGGCCCGGCTCACCGTTTCCAATCCCGGTGACCCCATTCCGCCGGAGCATCTGGCCCATCTGTTTGAGCGGTTCTACCGCGCGGACGCCTCCCGTGGGGAAAAATCCGGGTTTGGATTGGGGCTGGCCATTGCGGACACCATCGCCCGGGAACATAAGGGCGCACTGAAGGCGGAGAGCGATGCGGCGTCCACCCGCTTTATCTTCACTATGCCATTGAAAAAACAAGCGTAAAAAGAATGAAAAAGCGGAACGGAGAAGCTCTCCGTTCCGCTTTTGTTAGTTGCTTCGGGTTTTATGCCTTTTTTACCTTGCGGGCCATGATCTCCGGGTCCACGCAGAAGAAGGTGAACTCGCCGGTGGCCAGCAGTTTCTCATCCTCACCCAGAATGTCCACCGCCACCAGGCAAGTGGAGTGGCCCCGGTGCCTTACCCGGGCGTCGGCCTGAATCTCACCCTCAGACTGGTTGCGCAGGAAGTGGAGAGCGCTGGTCTGCGTGACGTAATTGCGGCCATCGGTGTGGGCGGCAAAGCCGGTGGCGTTGTCTGCCATGGCGTAGATAGCGCCGCCGTGGA
>DXUR01000218.1 GCA_019417795.1 Clostridiales bacterium
TAGTAAAGGAGCTTCTGCCTGCTGGTAGAGAGAAACGCCGCCAGCTGCCGGGCGTCGTACAGGAACGGCAGCTGCGGGTGAAAGCAGTGAAAATCCAGTACCATATCCGCCGCGGCCTGCATACCGAATTTGGCCACGAAGTCTGCGTCCGGCATTTCGAAGGTGACCGCATCTTTTTCGATTTTCATAGAGACCCCCCTAACATAGAATCAGCCCCGTGCAGTACAAAGTGACCTGATATAAGCGGAGTCGAATTTCTAATCACGGCGTGATTCGCGATTCGATGGAGCGGTATCAGGCGGTCGCTTCGCTTGCGAAGCGTGCGTCCTCTTGGTAAACAGAGCGGCGACTCGCCACCCTCCTCAAAGTACGAAACTTTAAGCTGTACACTACTGCGCGGGGCTGATCTTCGGTTGTGCTTATATGGTAAAGCGCTTTGACGAGAAAGTCAAGCGGATGGCTGCGCCTCCTGCCCGTACCGGGTCAGTGCATCCATGACCTTGTGATACACCACCTGATTGGGGTAATAGCGGTAGTCGGCAAAGACGGAGATGCCGGTGCCGTTGAAATACTCCAAAATCGCGGCGGCGCAGGCGGCGCTGCGACTCTGCCCGTACTCGCACTGGCAAAGGATATCCAGCCCGTCCGCCCTTGCCTGACAGATAAACGCCGCCAGTGCGTCCGCCTCCGGCATGTAGGTGTCGTAGTCTAGCCCCACATCCGGCAGAGCCGTCAGATCCAGATCGTGAACGACCACGGTGAACACCCGCGCTGCTTTGCCGGCGTAGTCCAGCGGGGGCGTCGGGGCAGGCTTGCCGACGGAGGGTGGGTCACAGAAGGAGATCACCGCCGTGCGGGAGAGCGTGTCGGTACGCAGCAGTTCCTCGGCGGCTTTGCGGGAACAGATGGTCACATTCATAGATATACCTCCAGTTTTGTATAGTTCGCGGTATGCCCGCAGGGACATACCGTTGCAGGGAGACGCCTCATCCTCCGTCTGCAGCTCAATGTCATACTCCCAGCCGCAATGCTCACAGATCCAGTACATATCCAGCGTGGGATAGCCGCAGACGGGGCAGGTGACGATGCGGAACATACCGGAGCGGTACTCCGGCGTGTTCTTCAAATCCTGTTCCTTATGCATGAGGTCCCTCCCAACTGATGCAGTTCAGACAGCCGCCCTGTCGGGCGATCTCCCGGATGTTGACGGGTACGATCTCTTTGCTGAAAAGCTGCCGTGCGGAAGTCTCAGCCTCGGCATCCTGCTCGATGCCAAACACCGGCAGGAAAACCACCCGTTCCGTCTCCATATAGTTCAGGTAGCAGCCAACGGCGCTGACCCCACCGGTCGGGACAAAGGGAAAATCCACCGCGTCCAGGCCGCGGTCCTGCACCGCTCGCTTCACCTGCTGCTCAAAGCCGCAGGATGACAGCGGCCGATTGCACAGCACGGTGCGGTCGTCGAGAAATCGCGTCATGCCGTCGGCGTGGCCAGTCATGTCGCTTTTCAGAGAGGGAATGATCAAAGCCTCCGCCTCCAGCAGCTCCGACAGCTCACGCACCAGCGCGGCAGACGGATACTCCGTGTTTTCGGAAAAGACGCGGTCGCTGATCAGGACGCACGCCCCAGATGGTGAGAACACCACGTTCCCGCCATCAAGGTTGATGTCGGCGTACACGGGCGTCAGCGCCAGCTGCGGCGCTATATCGCGTCGGAAGTCCGTCCGCAGCGCCGGGCAATCCCGGAGGTACGACGGCTCGTAGCGGAAGGACACCAACTTTCCGGAGCGTGTCCGCACCGGCATGAAGTCTCGCACCCAAACATCCCGTGTGCCATCCAGCAGCGCATAGGGGACATCGTGCGCCGTCAGCGCGGCAAACAGCGCCTCTGCGTCGGTTGGATAAAGCGTGGGGAGAAGGGCGGAAAAACAGAAAGCCATATTACTCCAGTTTGAAAACCATATCATATTGTTCTCTGCGAACTTCCTTTGAGACGCTCCTCAACGCATAGGGAGATGGGGAATAGAGCCGAATGACTTTATATGTTTTTTTGTCGATGACAATTGAAGCATAGGTTTTTGTTTTATCCCATCCCTCATGATAGTGTTTGTCTGATGATTCGTTGACCCATTTCAAAATATTTGCACTCTTGTTTGTGTAAATCAAGGTGTCGATTTTCGGATATTTATGCAAGATGGTCTTTAAATCATCACGCTCTACTATGTCATGCAGTGACTTGTCATCCGCCTTTCCGTCTTTATGCACACAGCTTACAACCATGTCCACCATACCCATATGAAGGTCGGCCAAAAGCCTTTTGCGCTCATCGATGGCTTCTTGTGTATTTGCATATGTTAGTCTTTTCCCTGACGCGTCTGATACCAGTTCCCAAAAGTAATTATCTCTTGAACCGTAATAGAAATTAACATCATCGTCGTACAGCATTTCATCTGTGTTACAAAATCTGTAGGGAGGCATGGTTCCTATAATCAGTTTTGTGGCTCCCTCTGGGATTTCAGGTGCAAACGGATGAGTAGATTTTTTGTTCATGCTAATACCCTTTCTCTCCATTGATGTTCTCTTGTCTTTAGGTTGATCATTCCGTCTTTTCCAAAGGTTTCTCACTCATCATAACAGAGCGTGTCGAAAAACACAAGTTCACCCATTTTTGAAACTTTTTCACCAATTCATCCGCTGGTTGCGCCAGCGGATGCGATCCGCCGCATAGCGGCGATACCACCTTGCCGCCTCCTTGTAGTGCTTATCCGCCTCGTAGATCTGTGCCAGCCGCGACATGGCGGCATCGCTGCCAGCCTCGGCGGCCCGGTGATACCAGCGGATGCCCTCTGCCTGGTCACACGCCACATCCTGCCCGTAATAGTATCGATGCCCCAGATGCAGCATCCCGATGGCGTCGCCGCCCACCGCCGCCTCGTAGTCAGCCATAAAGCTATCCTCCCGCTCCTGTGCGTCCAGCAGCGCGTCCACCGCCGCCGCGTAGGACTCGCACTCGAAGTACAGCCGAAGCCGGGCATTCTCCGCCTCACCCACAGGGTCAAAAGCGCTCATTACATCGGAAGTCACATTGTTCTCTGCCCGCTTATACCAGCGGATAGCCTGCGGGTAGTTGCGCTTTGTACCGCAGCCGTGCTCACAGCACCATCCGGCGGCGAACTGCGCCTCGGTAAAGTTGTGGGCTCCTGAGCGCTTGAATAGATCGAATGCCTTTGCCATAGCGTCGGGCGTGCCGCTGCGGATATGTGCCAATGCCTGCGCGAACTGTGCGTCCGCCTCCCGTCGCCGTCCGGCGATCTCCCACAGCTCCGCATACACACGGAGGGCGGGTGAAAAAGTAACATCCATGGTCATTTCCTCCTGCAATGTGATTTGCGGTCAGTGTAGCACCTTTTTTAATAAGACCTAAATATTTATATTATTTTCGGCGGTTTGAGGGTAGAAATCGGCCTCCGCCGCCCATTTTTTTGTGTGCAGGCAGCAAAAACCGCCGCATTTCGTGAGCATAACGCTGCAAATATGTCGATTGAAGATGTGCTGGATTGTGCATCTATACGAAATTTTGCAGAAAACCGCCTTTTGGCCTATATATGCTTATATAAATTAGGTCTTAATTATATGGGTGCTATACTGGCGGTAAAATTCGAAAAGGAGATTTTACCATGAACGCATTTGACAAGGTCATCGGATACAAGGCCACCAAGCGCGAGCTGCTGCAGCTGTGCGATATGCTCCGTAACCGGGAGATCTATGAGGAGATGGGCGCCCGCCTGCCCCATGGACTGCTGCTGTATGGCGATCCGGGCTTGGGCAAGACGCTTTTGGCGAGGTGCTTTGTGGAGGAGAGCGGGCTGCACACCATCACGGTACGCCGCGACAAGGGCGGCGACGCCTTTATCGATGGAATTATACAGGCCTTTGCCAGCGCGAAGACAAAAGCACCGTCCATTGTCCTTTTGGACGACATGGACAAATTTGCCAACGAGGATGATACCCACTGCGACGCGCCGGAATATGCCGCCGTGCAAGCAGGGATCGACGATGTGAAGGACACCGGTGTGTTTGTGATCGCCACGGCAAACGATATCCGCAAGCTGCCGAGCTCCCTGCGCCGTTCCGGACGGTTTGACCGAAAAATCGGACTTCGAGCGCCCACGGCGTCCGATGCGGAGGAGATCATCGCCCACTATTTGAAAACGAAACGGGTTTCGGACAGTGTCAACATGGAAGACCTGACGAGGATGATGCGCTACAATTCCTGCGCCGAGCTGGAGACTATTTTGAATGAAGCGGCGGTTCGTGCGGCCTTTGCCCGTAAGACCGGCATCGACATGGAGGACATGGTGAGTGTGGTGCTGAAGCAGCAATATGGCGCACAAGAGGATATGCCTCGCGTTTCGGATGAAGTCATCGAAAAGGTGGCGCTTCACGAGGCGGGGCATCTGGTGGTATGCGAAGCGCTGTGCCCCGGCAGCGTAGGCTTTGCCTCCCTGCTTCCCTCCGACGAAAACCGGTGCGGCGGATTTATCCACTGCTGCAAAGGTGTCTCCGATTCACAAAGCGCCATCATCGCCCTGGGCGGCAAGGCCGCCGTGGAGATGCGGTATGCGGGGCAGGTCGCAGAGGGATGCAGCGACGATATCGCCCGTGCGGTCAACTGTATCCGCGAGGCGGCAGCCAAGGAGGGGACACTGGGATTCTCCCTGCTGAATGTCGAAAGCGATTCCTCCAGCAATATGTCCGAAAGCCTGAATGCCCGCAGCGAGGCGGCGGTACAGGCGGAGCTGGAGCGGTACTACGGCAGGGCAAAGGTGCTCCTTGCTCAAAACGAGGCGTTTCTGAAAGAGATCACAGAGGCGCTGGTCATGAAGAAGACCCTGCTCTATTCCGATATTCAGGCTAGCCGCGGCACCGCTGTAAAGAGAAACCCTGCGGTGACCTGCGAGGCGGCTTCAAGGTATGACGCGGCGGAGATCGAGAATCCCCCGCCGGAGGATCCGGAGGAGGCGATGCGCCAGAAGATCATGCGCAAGCTGGAGGAGGCGGAGCGACGGCGATGTTCCTGATGCTTCAGGAGCGCGCCGTGGAGGACAAGCCCGCCGCGTAGAATGAAGCGGTATAATGGGGTGGATTTTTGCTCCACGGGATGTATAATGGAAAAAGAGACGATACGATGAACGAGAAAGGAGAACAGCATGCCATTTGAGATGGACAGCACCATTTCAATCCACGCCCCCCCCGCGAGGGGGGCGACGTTTTGGTAGAGTGTCTACTGCTAAATTTCGATATTTCAATCCACGCCCCCCGCGAGGGGGGCGACTGCAGACTGCCCAGCTGATCACTCAGCCAGCCCTATTTCAATCCACGCCCCCCCCCGCGAGGGGGGCGACGGCCGGCCGATACAGTGGAGCGATGCAAAGCGTAGCATTTCAATCCACGCCCCCCGCGAGGGGGGCGACGGTGTATCATGTTATTAGT
>DXUR01000219.1 GCA_019417795.1 Clostridiales bacterium
CCGCCATACCCGCAAGCTCCGTCGGGTTCGGCAGCCGAAGCCCTGTTTCGTCCTCGATCACGAAGTAGATATTCACCTCGTCCGGCTGTGGGCTTACGATGCGGACATCCGCCACATCCCCACGCCATTCCCGCGCATAGTATTCATAGGCGTCCCGCGGCCCGGCGCAGCTATAAACGCTCGGCGCAAGATAGATGCGCCGGGTCAGGCTGTCGTCGTCCTCGGTGTCCAGTCCGCCCGTACTCGGCGTTGTGTTGCTCACGCCGGAAATGTACGGAATGGGGTCTACCAGTATTTTGATTGCACCCGAAAGGATGCCGCTGCTCTCCGCTCCGGCTTCCTCAGCTTGCACCACAACATCCGCATAGCCCTCGCCCGCCTTGATCTCGGCGTACTCCAGGCTGTTGAAATACTTCCCGTCCTCGGTTTTCACCCGCGTTCCCGCCGGGATAGCAACAACGACGCTCCTCGGCTCCTCCAGGCTGAACCGCACAGAGGCCGTGGCCCGTTCCGGCGCTTTCCTGGTCAGCCCCACCAGCGCCGCCAGCGCATCCAAGGCGCTCCCGGTGCTGGTTTTCAGCATTTCCATTCTGCCCTTTGCGTCCGCATACTGCATGGTCTGATATTCCATCGCACAGAACGCTTTAATCAGCAGGTTCACCGTGTCAGCGTCCCCGATCTCCGGGTCTCTCCCGGTCAGCTCCCGGTAATATCCGGCGTACAGTTCCCGCATTTGATCTTCCGTCTCCTGCAAGGTCATGTTCTCGATGAAGTTCAGCTCCGGGCAGTTCTCCAGCTCAATGATATTAGACAATTTCGATCACCACCTTTGGGGTCATAGTTCCGTCCTGCGCCTTTCCGCCCGTCCATTCCACGCGGGCCACCTTTGCCCGCGGCTCATACCGTTCGGTTTTGCGCACATATTCTGCAACCAGGAGAACTTGCGCATTCTCCTGTGGGTAGTCGATGATGCTGCCGTCAATTCCAAACTCCCGGTCAAGCGCCTGCTCCCCGGCCACAGTCCCATACAGCACTTGCAGGTTTCTATATACCTCCCGCGCCGTGCTGTCGTCCACCTTGCCCGGCAGTATCTCGATCACAGCATTTTCCGTGTTAAGCATAGCGCCCTCCTTACAGGTATTCTTCGATGGTCAGCGTCACTTTGCACTCCACCATCGCTCCCCGGTGCAGCACTACGGCCCACTCGTCGCTGATGTCGGTGATTTTGAACGGATACGGCGAAAGGGGCGAGCCGCCGATAATGAACCAGTCCGCCACATCCTGCTCTGCCGCGCGTTGCAGGCGTCGCAGTGTGCTTCTCGGGTTCACGCCGTCCTGTGCCCGAAGCAGCAGGTCATACGAATATTTCCGCAGCTTGGGCGCAATCCACTGGCTCCTTGCCCTTGCCCCGGTCCGGTTGTGGGTTGCCCACTCGCTTCCTCCCTGCCCTTTCAGGCCGCTCGGCGTCAGGATGCGCCGGTCGCTCACCGTGAATGACACCCCCATATAGCTCCCCAGCGCCATGTGCGATCTCCTCCTTACTTTGGCGGTGTAGTCCCGCCGCCCAGGCTGTCCTCGTGCGTGTGGTTGACAAGGCTTTTCCCTTGTATGACAATATCGCCCGCCGATGCCTCCGCCTTGATCTCCGGGGCCGACAGGTTGATTTTGCTCGGACTGGTCACGGTCACATCCCCCGCCTCTGTCACGGTGATTACCGCTCCGTTCAGCGTGATTTTTGCCTCGCCGCCCGACACTTCGACTTCCACGCCCTTTGTCACCGTCAGCGTGTACTTTCCTCCGGCGGACACGCTCAGTTCCCCTGCCGCCTCGATGCTCGCAAAGCTCCCGGCCTCGATGCTCACCGATGTTCCCGCCACAAGGCCGACGCCCGTTTTCGCATTCAGGCTGATGCTGGCCGAGCTGCTTTTGGCCTGGAACTGCCCGCCCGCCACCAGGCTGATGGGGCCTTTTGCTTCATCGAAGATTTCTCCGTTGCAGGTACGCCCGGTGCGCTTGTCCACATACTGCGTGTACACGCCCGTATTCTCGTCATACCGGCTGTAAGCCCGTCCCTTTTGGGAACCGTATTCCTTTCGGTAAAGCCCCTTGAAGCCCTCCGCCGGGCGGTTTGTTTTATTCCAGACCGTTCCCGTCGTCGTGGCCGCCGCAAGGCCGCTGCTGGTGTGCGCCACGCTGACGATCTGGCCGATCACCGGCATTTTGTATTCGCCGTTGCTGATGGCATTGATCTTCCGCGTCACGCTTTGCCCCCGGTCAAAGTATGTCACTTCATAGGTGCCCGCCTCATAGTCGATGGCGCTCACGCGCCCCGTGCGGTTCGTGCTTGCCACCGGCTATCCCTCCTTTTCCGCGACGCAATAGCTCGCTGGCACCCATCCGGTCACATTCTTTCCTACCGGCAGCTTTCCGCACCGCGCCGCCGTGTTGGTCATGCGGTATCTCCCGTTGATTAAGATGCCATCGTAGAAATAATAGGTTCCGCTCTTGTGGCACGCCGGACTTGCCGATGTGCTTGCCACATAGAAGGGAGCATTTGTCAGCGTCACCGACGCCCCCGCTTCGGCTCCCGCCGCCGAGCTGGCCGCATTGGCCGCCGGGCTTGTGGTGGCGTAGGCGCTGTCGTAATCAACGCCGCTGTCCTCCTCCGGCTCGTGGTACTCGATCTTCCCGCCCACATCCCAGTAGTGGAACGCAGTTCCGATGCCGCTGCACTCGAAATCCGTGGTAAGTCCGCTGGCGCTCACCTTATGCGTCACCTTGTCAACAAAGTATTTTCCGTCCAGCTTTCCGTACCCGGCCAGATTGATGCAGTTTCCCGCACTCACCAGCCAGTCCCCATCTACCCCGAAGCGCAGCCGCACCGTTCCGTGGTTGGCGTTGTTCAGCTCCGCGCACAGTTGGACGCTGGCATCATATACGCTGGTCGCTCTCCGGTTCACGCTCTTTGTGTGTGTCCCTCCGCCCACGCTGCACACGATGTCGATGTCCTTGTCCGCGTCGGTGTAGTTGAAGTACCCGCCGGTGTATGTGCCGGACAGGGTGGTGGTATATGCAAAACTGCCCGGCCTGATCTGCGTCCGGTGGAAAGTCTTTACCGCTCGCTTTTCCTTGTACCGCTCCCGGTCATACACCCACAGCCGCCGGGCGTAAACTTTCAGGATAAGGCCGTAGTTTTTGCATAGCTGGTTGTAATAGCCGCTGTCCGTTCCGTCCTGCTCGTCGCACTCGATGTCATAATCGTCTGCATCGTAGGTGAACGCCAGCCCATACCGGCCCGCTATGGTCTCTCCAATTCTCTTGATGCTGGTGTTTTTCCAAATGGTTTCCCGCTCCAGCTCCGAAAAGTCGCTGTCGCTCGGCTTGCTCACGCCGCCGATCTGCAAGGTGGTTGGTGCATCAGAAAAGCTCACATCATCCAACACGAATAACCCGCACTCAATGATGCGCCTGTCTCCCTGCGCCTCCCAGTTGTACCCCCGGATGCGCGGGCGCAGCGTCGCGCCCTTTTCCGGTAGCCAGCCCCGCAGCCACTTTCCATCCTGTGCGTCCAGCGTGATGTCAATGCTGTCGCTGTTGTCTGCCGCGCTGTCGATATAGGTCAGGCTTTCGATTTCTCCGCCTACCTGCCCGGCAAATGGGGCATTGTTGTAGCGCACATCCAGCGCCAGGCTTCTTGCTCTAATCATAGTTCGCCTCATATTTCCACGGCGGCAGCAGTCCATTCCGTTCCTCCTCCAGCGCCGGGGTAGACAGTTCCACCCCGGCTTGGAAGATAAAAGTCTCAATGTGTGCTGCATTCGCCGCCATCAGAACATCGGCATGGTATTCGCTCCCATAGACTTCCTTGGCGATCATGTCCCATGTATCGCCGCTCTTAGTGATGTATGCCATACCGTCCTCCCGTTAATAGGCCGTCCGCGCATTCCGGCGCTGCATCTGGAGATACCACGCCTCAAATCTGGCCTGCGCCTCCGCCAGTGCCTCGTCGATTACGCTGCGGTCTGCGTTCCCTTGAATGGTGATCTGCGGCGCAAAGGTTATGCCTCCGCCGCCGAAGCCGCCCTCCGCCGGGATGTCCGCCAGTTCCACCGGCCTGACGCCCAGCAGCTCACCGGCCTTGGCCCATGTTGCAAGGTTCTCCCGCCGCACAGCTCTCTGGAAGCTGATAACCGCCTCTGTGCCAGCCTCGCCCGCGATGCTCGCGCCGTTGGTAAATCCGCCCCGTGCCAGCATCGGAATTTCCGGGATATTCAGTCCGAATGTTTTTCCGCCCAACCCCGGCACCCAGTCCGGGATGGTGATATTCAGCCCATTGATGCCTGCGATTGCCTTGTTGATAAGCGTTATAACGGCGTTGATTGGGGCTTTGAACAGAGCGCCCAGGGTATCGAAAATACCTGTGAAAATCGACCGCACACCCTCCCACGCCTGCCGCCAGTTGCCTGAGAACACGCCGGTGATGAATGTGATAACGCCTTCAAAGATGGTCTTTACCCCCGTGATGGCGTTGCTGATACCCTCGGAGAATACCGCGATGGCCGCCAGAACAGACGGCACCACCACCTGCCCGATATTCAGCAGGATGGTTGCGAGGGTGCGAATGACCGGCATAACAAATTGAATGGCCTGGCCGATGATCTGCGCCACCGTCATAACCGCCGAACCAATCCCGCTGATGATACTGGAGATATACGGGGCCGCCGTCTGGATGGTTTGCAGAATGACCGGCACCACCGTCTGCGTGATAAAGTTGAATATCCCCTCAATGATTGGCTTTACCGTTGTGTTGGCAAAGGTCACGACCTGGCCCACAACGCCCATCACCGATTGGAGCATCTGCACGATGCCGTCAAACGCCCCGGCAGCCGTCTCATTCCCGGCAAATATGCCGCCCTGTCCGAACAGCATTTCTCGGAAACCGGACAGCGCACTTGCCACGCCTCCGTCCACAAACAGCCCGCTGATGAAGTTACCCACATTGGACAGTGCGCCTGTGAACTTGTCAAAGATGGCAAGCCCCTGTTCTCCGAATACCCCGCCGACGATTTCCCGTATATACTCCAGGTTGTCACCCAGCAGGCTGACGACCGCAATAATGCTGGATACCACGCCCACGACCGGGAGCGCCCCGGACAGTAGGGTTCCGAAGCCGCCTGCGATTGGCCCCCAAATACTGCTCAGTATCCCAAGACCCCCGCTCGCAGCACCACCGATTGCCTTTACCGCACCGGAGCCAGCGATTGCGCTGAATGCTCCGCCTGCCTTGCCCAGCAGGCCGCCCACGGCCATTCCGGCTTTGCTCCCCATGATGGCAGCTCCCGCCTTGCCCAGCAGGCCGCCCAAGCCGCCTTTTGCGGCCCCCAGCAGTCCGCCCGCCGCAGTTCCCGCTTTACCCAGCAGGCCACTCAGGAGGCCGCCGGTCTTTGTGTTCCCGATGGCCGTTCCTATTCCTCCGAGCCACTGGCCCAC
>DXUR01000022.1 GCA_019417795.1 Clostridiales bacterium
TTGCAATGAGGCGCTCAAGCGTGTCTGTTCAAGAATCGACCTCGATGCGATCCATAACTTTCTCGAAGATGTCCCGGAACTGCTGCCGATCCAGCGTGAATTCTACCTGACCATGCTGACCGAGCGCAAGGAGAAGATTTTGGATTACAGCCTGAAACTTCTGATGGAGCAGGAGCAGCACACTTCGCCAGTGCTGGAGATGTGAAACCGAATATTCTATTTGGAGAGTCGTGCCAATTGGTGCGGCTCTCTTTTTTCGCCTCCGATACATGTCGGCTGAGATGCCGAGCAGGAGATGCCCCGTGTCCGCCCCTGTGGGCCGCTGTGTGGCCGCATGGGAGCGCGGGAGGGTAAGGATAGCGCCCTGGCAGTTTGAGCGAGATTTTGGGCCGATTTTCGGTGCGCCGAAATCGGGGCAGGAGAAAAGCATTGGCGCTTTATTGCGCCATTGGCCCTTACGGCAGCCCGCAGTGCGGACTGCCACGGAGGTTTGCAGCACTTTGAAATTGACGCTGATCATGCGGAGACGAATATGCTTTGGCGCTATTTCTTGTAAAAATGCCTGTTTGCCCCGTGTTTGCAGGGCCTTTGGGAGGCTCTGACACTCAATGGAAGGAGGTGCAGTTCAATGGATAAAAACGGAAAAAGCCGACACTCTGTCTGGCTGTCAGACGAGGTGTGGCAAGAGGTGGACGCATTCTATAAGCTGGATAACTGCCCTACTCGCAACGAGTTTGTGGAGAAGGCGCTGCGGCAGTATTGCGGTCGTCTGCACGCCGAGCGGACAAGTGCGTATCTGCCCCACGCACTACAGGAGATGCTGGAGGGCACACTGGGTGTGTTCGGCGACAGGCTGGGCAAGCTGCTGTTCAAGCTGGTGGTGGAGCACAACATGACCAACCACCTGCTGGGCGGCGATATAGATATGACCCGGGACGAGTACAACAAAATGCGCGGTAACAGTGTCCGGGAGGTGGCGGGTACGCATGGCAACATCTCTTTTAGGGATGTGTTGCTATTTCACCGGGAGGAGTAACCGATGGCACGGCTGATACAGAAAAGCGGGTACATCCAAGGAGGCCGTGCGGCAAGATACATGGAGTATGTTGCCAAGCGAGATGGCGTGGAGGTCATTCAAAGCACCGAGCCGATGACCAAAAAGCAGAAACAGTTCCTTACAAAGCTGCTGAAGGACTTCCCGGATGCAAAGGAATTGTTCGAATACAGCGACTACCTACAGACGCCCAACCGGGGTACGGCGTCTGCGTGTATTGCTGCTGCGTTGGATACGCATCTGCATGAATTGGAATCCGAGAGCGGCTATATGGCCTACATCGCCAACCGGCCCCGGGCGGAAAAGCGCGGCGGTCACGGGCTATTCAGTGCGGCGGATGTTACGGATCTCAAGGCGGCAAAGAATGAACTGGAGACTCACGCCGGAAAAGTGTGGACCTTCATTTTCTCCCTGCGGCGGGAGGATGCGGAGCGCCTGGGATACAACAAAGCAGCCGCATGGCAGAACCTATTGAAGCAGGAGAGCCACTCCATTGCGGAGGCCATGCGTATTCCACCGGAGAAGTTTCGTTGGTATGCGGCATATCACGACGAGGGACACCATCCGCATATACACATGATGGCGTGGTCGGACGATCCCAAGGCGGGGTTTCTAACGCAAAAGGGGATCGCATCGATTCGGTCCAAGATGACAAACGAAATTTTTCGGGACGAGATGACGGAGCTTTACATTCGGAAGGATGCCGCCTACAAGGAGAGTATACAAACCGCCAAGGCATTGTTACTGGAGCGCATTCGGGCGTTGGAAACCGGTGCCGCCGATGACCCCGGGCTTGTGAAAGAGCTGCAAGAACTCTCCCAGGCACTGACGCAGGTCGGCGGCAAACATGTCTATTCCTATCTGCCAAAATCGGTCAAGGCACAGGTGGATGCCATTGTGGAGCGGCTGGCGCAGCTCCCGGAGGTGGCGGCTTGCTACGACCAATGGTGGAAGCTGAAGGACGAGATCGCGGGCTACTATGGGCAGAACACGCCGCCCCACCAGCCGCTGGTACAGCAGAAGGAGTTTCGTGCCATCAAGAATTTCATCATCCGTGAAGCGGACTCGATTCGCTGGCCTGCACCCAAACAAATGGATGTGGATGTAGCGACATGTGGAACGCAGGAGACATCCGGTGACGCACAGTATCCCGCATCACAGTCACGGACGGTGGCAGGGCGAAGCGCTATAACAGCCGATGCCGGCCTGCAGCTGCTCCACCACATGGGGCGTGTGTTCCGCAGCAGTATGCCGGTCATCCCACCTGCGCTGCGGATCGATTCCAAGCGCCGCAGGCGGCTGCAGGAGAAGCGCATGGCCTTGGGACACAAGCGAGATGACCACGAAGACGAGCGGCTTCACCATGTCAACGACAACACCATGTAACAGGAGGTATAATGCATGGGTAAATTTGTATATTTCACATCCGCAGAAAAACGGCAGGCCAACGAGGTTGACCTGCCATCTTTTTTGCGTGACCGGGGCGAAAAGCTCCTCCAGGCTGGACGGGAGTACCGGCTGGCCAGCGACCACAGCGTCACTGTGCGCGGCAACAGGTGGTATGATCATGCTGCGCGGAGGGGCGGCCACGCCATCAGCTTCGTGCGGCAGTTCTATGACAAGACCTTCCCGGAAGCCGTGTCCATGCTGCTGGGCCGGGACGGACAGGGTATTATTCCCATTGCAAAGCAGGAACCGGAGCTGCAGGAGCCAAAGCCCTTTGCTCTGCCAAAGCCTTACTTGACAATGCGCAGGATGTATGCCTATCTCACCAAGCACAGGTGTATCGACCGGGATGTGGTCACGGCGTTTGTGCAGGAGAAGCTGCTCTATGAGGACGCCCCACACCACAACTGCGTGTTTGTAGGGCTGGATGAAAACGGAGAAGCCAGGCACGCACATCTGCGCAGCACCGGCTCCCAAGGCAAAGTATTCCGCATTAATGTGGAGAGCAGCGACATAAAACACAGCTTCCACAAAAACGGGACGGACCGTTCCCTCTATGTCTTTGAAGCACCCATTGATCTACTGTCTCACATTACCCTCTACCCAACGGGCTGGCTGGAGCACAGTTATGTGGCCTGCTGCGGCACCTCCATCCAGCCTGTGCTGGAGCGCCTGCGGCAGAATCCGAAGCTGGACACGGTGTACCTCTGTTTGGATAATGACGAAGCGGGCGAGGATGCCTGCGACGGCATGACGGACGCCCTGGAGGATATGGGCTACGATGTAGAGCGCCTGCGCCCGGAGGGGAAGGACTGGAACGATGACCTGCGGGCAAAGCGGGGTGGCCATGGGTAACTTATGGCTCCTCCTTGCAGCGGGCGGCGTCATGGCGGCGGTCATAGGCTGCCTGACGCTGCTGAATAACCGCTACACCCTCAGCAACATCAAATCCAAAACCGTAGGTGACGGTCAGCACGGCACGGCCCGCTGGGCCACCGATGCAGAGATCCGCAAGACCTATGCCCTCGTGCCGTTCCAAGCGGCAAGTTGGCGCAAAGGGCTGCGCCGCCCGGAAGTACAGGGGCTGGTGCTGGGCAGCGTCAGCCATAAGCGTGGCATCACTGCACTGGTGGATAAGGACGATGTGCATTGCCTTATGATCGGCGCATCCGGTGTGGGCAAAACGGCCTACTTTCTATATCCCAATTTGGAATATGCCTGTGCCAGCGGCATGAGCTTTCTGGCATTGGATACCAAGGGTGACTTGGCTCGCAACTACGGCGCCATTGCGGAAAAATACTACGGCTACCATGTATCCGTGGTGGATCTGCGAAACCCTACCCGCTCAGATGGCTACAACCTCATGACGCTCATCAACCACTACATGGATGCGGCGCAGGCCACAGACAGTCTTGCCGCCCGTGCCAAGGCGGAGAAGTACGCCAAGATCCTGGCCAAGACCATCGTGTCACCGAATGGGGATGCAGACTACGGCCAGAACGCCTATTTCTACGATGCCGCAGAGGGACTATTGACTTCCGTGGTGCTCTTGCTGGCAGAATTTCTGCCGCCGGAAAGACAACAGGAGCGGCGGCACATCGTGTCCGTGTTCAAGCTGGTGCAGGAACTGCTGGCTCCCTCGGGGGTACGGGGCAAAAACTGGTTTACCATCCTCATGGAGAAGCTGCCCCCGGAGCACAAGGCACGGTGGTTTGCCGGGGCGGCGCTGAACACATCCGACCAGGCCATGGCCTCGGTCATGAGCACGGTACTGTCTCGCCTCAACGCCTTTCTGGACTCTGAGCTGGAGCAGGTGCTGTGTTTTGACAGCACCATGAACGCCGAGCGGTTTGCGTCGGAGAAGTCCGCTATCTTCCTAATTTTGCCGGAGGAGGATCAGACCAAGAACTTCATGGCGGGCTTGATGATCCAGACGCTGGCACGGGAGCTGTTTGCCGTGGCGGATGAAAACGGCGGGCGGCTGCTGGGTCGTGTTGTGTTCTTCTGCGACGAGCTGGGGACCATGCCCGCCTTTGACATCCTGCCGCTGTTCAGCGCAGGGCGCTCCCGTGGGCTGACGATGGTACCTATCATCCAGGCGCTGGCGCAGCTGGAGAAAAACTATGGGCGAGAGGGGGCAGAGATATTGACCGATAACTGCCAGGATACCATCTTCGGTGGCTTCGCCCCCAACAGCCAGACGGCGGAGCAGCTCTCCAAGGCGCTGGGCAGCCGCACGGTATTGTCCGGCTCGATTAGCAGGAGTAAGAATGATCCAAGCCAAAGCCTGCAGATGATAGAGCGACCCTTGATGACGCCGGACGAACTGAAATCCATCCCCAAGGGCAGCTTTGTGGTCATGAAAACGGGGACGCATCCCATGCAGACAAAGCTGCGCCTGTTTTTGGATTGGGGTATTACCTTCGGTGCGCCATATATCACCCCGGAGCATGCCGCACGACCCGTGGCCTACGCCAGCCGACAGGAACTATTCCTCCGCATCGACCGGGCCTACGGAAAGAAGAATAGTCAGCCTACACAGGTACCTGTTGCCGAGCGGAGAAGCCCCTATTCGGCCATGGGACTTTACAATGAGGACGCAAAGACATGAGTTACTTTGGAAGCATCTATGCGGATCAGGAACTATCCCATCGGGCCAAGACGGTCTATATGTACCTCAAGGACCGCTCCAACGCCGACGGCACCTGCTGGCCCAGCGTTCGCAGGATCGCGGAGGACTTGAAGCTGTCCCGCCGCACCGTGCAGCGGGCCTTGGCGGACTTGGAGCATCACGGATTCTTAGAGCGCACCCATCGCCGTCGTCCCAATGGCAGCTTGACCAGCAGCCTGTATCGCATCAAATGAACGCAGACAGAGCGCACCTCCCACCAAGGGAAAGGTGCGCTCTCGAGTTGTCACAAGGGTAGCGTCATCATGGCGCATCCAGAAGGACTCACTCTATTGGAGGATATTAAGGCAGAGAAAGAACAAGCAATAGCTCTTATGATCAGAATCTTCCACCTTGGAGAAGCATGATGAGCACCCCGGAAAGCACAAATGCGAGTATCGGGAAAAGAGCTCGGAGGGTATTGCCTATCCTCACTTTTCTCTCGTATGCCGCACCCTCGGCGGACATACCGTCTTTCGCTTCCTTCTCGTCGGAACGTTCCTTTAGCCTTTATTAGCTACTGTAATTTGTAACTGTCATCCAGTACCAGTTACTGACTCCTGAGCAATGTGTCAATCTCAGCAATGCGATTCTTCGCCTTGCTCAGCTCCCGGTGCCTGTCAGCAAGCTGCTTAACCTTGTATTCTACATCGTGTGATGATATAATTAACGACATATAATGACATCATTATTGTAGGAGGGAATTTCGTTGATTATCTACTTACAGATGATAGAAAGCGACGAAGATAAATCCAAGTTTGAACAGCTTTACATAATGTACAAGGGCTTGATGTTCCATGTTGCCATGAAAATTCTGAAGAATGAATTTGATGCCGAGGATGCAGTACATCAGGCGTTTCTATCCCTTATTGAGAATCTGAAAAAAATATCGGATGTCAAATGTCCAAAAACCAGAGCTTATATCGTTATTATTACAGAACGGAAAGCAATAGATATCATTCGCAGCCGATCAAAACTGGTAGATATGGAATTTTGGGAGAGTACCTATGGCATCGAAATCCCATTGCCTGGTGATCATGGTTTGGCCGATGCTATGGCACGATTACCGGCTGCCTATCGTGATATCCTATTGCTGCGCTATTATAATGGATACTCTGTACGAGAAATATCATCTATGCTGCATATAAAAAAGGATACCGCACAAAAGCAGCTTTGGAGAGCCAAGGCCGCTTTGCAAAAACATTTGAAAGGAGATGCGTAAAATGTCAAACATGGCATGGTCAGAACAGGAACTGGCCAACGCGGCAAAGCGTGTAGCAGAGTCCATGCTTACTTCATTCCCGTCTCCCAGTGAATGCGAACATGTATTTTCCGATGATTTTGAACATAGCATGGAGATATTACGAAAAAAAAGCAAGCGTAGGGTTGTTGCGCATAAAATATGGCAGCGGGCTGCGGTAATATTAATTGTGACGATTCTGTCTGTCAGCACATGGCTGACAGTTGATATACAGGCAAGAGAGCGCGCCTTCCAATGGATAAAAGAAATCTACGAGAGCATAACGATCTATCTTTTCAATAGCGAAGATAATGAAATAGATCACATCTGTTATGAGCCGTCGTGGATACCGGACGGATTTTCGCTGGTAGATAACTATCAAGATAGCGATTATTGTCTTCGCGTATATGCCAACGATACCGGAGAAAAAATGTTTTCTGTTGAATATACCTTGATGCAGCATACCAGCATGAGCACAACAGCACAGGAGTATAGCGAAGTAGTCAAAGTCGATATCAACGGAATTCCAGCAGATTTATACATTGGCAATGAAACTTCACCAGAAAAAGCTTTAATATGGGTGGACGAAGCGAATCAGGTTGTGTTTAATATACAGGGAAATATCAGCAACGAGGACATAGTGCACATAGCGCAATCCCTTATTTTGTCGATTCCTACAAAATAATAAAATCATGTAATTATGGTGTCCAAAAAGCACCCCCTTTCTCCGTTCTAATGCTTAGAAAAATAGAGAAAGGGGGTGTATTTATGAAAAAAAAGACGATTTCTCTCATCCTTGCATTGATCCTGTTGTTATCCTGCTCCGCGACAGCGCAAGCTACATCCGTACAAGCAGCTACGCCGTCGGCTTCAATCACCATCAATGGAACAACAGCTACATGCAGAGTGTCTATCGCCAAGCCTGGAAAAACCATCCATGCAACACTTCAATTATGGCAAGGCCGTACGATGATCGACTCCTGGAGCGGTAACGGGACATCGTATCTGCTTATCACAGGCTCTCATGAGGTAACAAAAGGGAAAACATATACAGTAAAAGTAGTATGCACAGTTGATGGGCAAAGCTTTTATGTGAATCCCGCTACTGCAACAGCATAATAGGTAACTTGTAATATAGATGAATATTCTATATTACAGTCCATGTATACAGCGGTTGACAGAACGAGGGTGATTCCAATGATTTAATCATATTAATTACATAAGTACATAAGAAACCCAAACATGTACAAAGAAAGGAAATAAAAATGAAGAAGATTATTGCCTTGATTATGGCGTTTCTCGTATGCGCAGCAATGGCTGTTCCTGCGTTTGCATCTACAGCCGACACAACAATCACTGGTTTTAGTGTAAATGTGTATTCCTACCATCGTCTTACACCCAGAACAAAAGATGATTCATCAGCTGTGTATTTTTATTATCGTGACGGAAAGCGCGATCACATCAGAGCAAGAGCCCTTGGTGGATCCGCACAAAACGGATCGATGAATAACTGTACTGTATCTGGCGGAACTCGCGTGAATTATGTGACATGTCACAACGGGAATAAGTACAGTATCCATTCCTTCATTAATGAGGACGGCTATCGCTGGGCAACGCTCTCCTTCTCGTGCCCCAATCTTTTTGGTGAAACCATGTCCGGTGAATGGAGCCCTGATAGCGCAAACTCGTATAAGGATGCAACGCCCTGACAGTAAATCAAATACAAAGCATTCAAAACAAGCCGAGATGGAGCAGTAAACATTAGCGGAGGAATAACATAATGGGGAACTGTATTAGAACCGAAATGTGGAAAGCATTTCACAACAAAATGATGCGCAGTGCATTGCTGATCGGTTTTATTCTTGTCATAGCTGATTTGGTTCAAACTGCAATTACCGTCAGTGACTTAGGCGCATCCTATGCACATTCCCCGGGCGGATATGATGGGTGCAGCTTATTTGTCAATTGGATCGGCGTCAACGGAGTCACCGTCGGGGCTGTAGTCTTCTATGCCGTTTGGCCATTTTTGGCTGCTATGCCTTATGGGTGGTCATTGTATGAGGACAACAGGTCTCATATGACAAATAATATTCTTACCAGAGTTCCGTATTCTCAATACTTAACAGCCAAAATGGCGGCTGTATTTGTTAGTGGCGGCATTGCTATTGCATTGCCGGTAACTGCGGATCTGTTTGCATCTGCGATGATATGTCCCGCCTGTATTCCTCGGGTCACGCTGCCTATTACAGGATTCTGTTCGGGTACAGCCTTTTTGGCGAAGCTATACTATACTCACCCTTGGCTGCATGCAATCATCTGGTGTGTTATTGAGTTTTTCTGGGGCGGCGTTGCTGCCAGTTTGTGCATTATCGTCGGACATAAGGTAAAACATCGATTCTTTGTGATAGCAACTCCACTTCTGCTGTTCCTATTACTTGATTTCATTACCCCCATGCTTGCCGACGCAATGAACTGGTATATAGAGCTCTCGCCTTTAAGGCTGTGCAATTTGGCAAGTACAAATCCAAGCCCCACATGGATCGTACTTGTGGAACTTATTCTCTTGACATTCGTATCTGTTCTTGCGGGGATATATAGGAAATACAGACATGAGGTTTTATAGGCTGTTGCGCTATGATCTGCGGCAGGGATTGCAAAGGAGAAACTATCTGATTGCCACTCTCCTCTTTTCCATGCGCTTATTCGCAGTATATCGCTCTGTGCAATTCTATTGCCATGTGGAATCCATTTCAAGCCGGGGTTCAATTGGCGACTATATGCTGTGTCTATTTCGTGGCATGGCAATCATACAACACGGCTCTATGGAAGAAAAGGTGTCGATCCCCATCGAATGGCTGATTGTGTGCGGCTTTTGCCTGTATATAACAGCAGCATATCCTGCGCAAGGTATCAGTGTACAAGGTCAGCAAGTTTTCCTACGCACATCGCGTGTGAAATGGTGGCTGTCTAAGTGTATATGGTGCATAGCAAGCTGTACTTTATACTTTGCCTGTGAAATGATTGCCATAATAGGCACAGCGATTCTAACACCCGTTACCTTCGGCCTGAACAACACGCCCGAAATCACCGCATTCTTGTTTTCGGAGGTCTTGTGTGGAGAGACAATTTCACTCACGCCGGCAAGTGTTATCCTATACGCTTTGCTCCTTCCGTTTGTGACGCTTACGGCCGTATGTATGCTGCAAACACTCTTAAACCTTGTGGCCCGTCCGGCCATCAGCTTTCTAATATGCTTTGTCACATATATTGCTGCCGCATATTTCCCTATTGAATGGTTGGTCGGCAACGGAGCGATGGTGATGCGATACCAGCTTTTTGATGCAAATGGATTGAGTTATCGTAAAGAACTGGTGTTTACACTGCTACTGTTGCTCTTATCAATAGGCGCAGGATATTTACTGATACAAAGAAAAGACCTCATATCTCTTGAAAAATAGGACGGTGATACGATGAATATTGTGGTGGATCATGTCACAAAAACCATTCACGGAGCGGTCGTGCTGCAAGACATCAGTTTGAATTTTGAAAGCGGAAAAGTCTACGGATTGCAAGGGGAAAATGGATCGGGTAAAACGATGCTTTTACGTCTGATGTGTGGGTTGATCTATGCAACAGAGGGCAGTGTTTCAGTAAATGATCGCCGCCTGGGGAAGGATTTGGATTTCCCTGAATCTGTGGGCGTGATGATCGAGAGTCCCGCATTTATTGACGAGTATACCGGGCAAAAAAATCTGGAGCTGCTTGCCGGTCTAAAACAGCTGATTTCGGCTTCCGACATCCATAACACCCTGCAGGCGGTTGGCCTGGACCCGAATGATAAACGGACTTTCAAAAAATATTCATTAGGCATGAAGCAACGCCTGGGTATTGCTGCAGCCTTGATGGAAAAGCCCGATCTACTGATTTTGGATGAACCAACAAATGCACTGGATGAGCAGGGCGTTGCTATGATCGCACAGTTGATCCGTAAAGAATGTCAGTGCGGTGCATTAGTGGTCGTTGCGTGTCATGATGCTGACTTTGTGCAGAGTGTATCGGATGTTGTTATTCAAATACAAGCGGGAAGGGTAACATCGGTGATAGGCAAATGAAAGGCAAAAAGAAATTCTGGCTGATTTTCTCCGTTGCGGCAGTAGTGCTCTTTGTTTGGATGATCCGCTATAAAGCTATTAATCAGGATTATCGTCGACGATGGTCTGCCAATACAGAGAAGACATACTCCGTTGGAGAAATCGTTCCTATTGCGCCGGATTTTGTAGGGTATAATTTGGCGGCTGAAGGCTATATGCTTCAGGTCAACCGTTTTGAAATTGTAGATTATCGTGCCTATACTTCCGCCTTGCAGTATGACGGAACCGATCGAAGTCGAATTCCCGATAAGATTGCGTTGGTTAGCGTTACTGTTTCTCAGCAGAATAGTTCCGCAGAAGGATTCCCTTTAACGGAACTATCATTATACACCACGGATATGCTCATGAATATGGATTGGGATCTCTTGGGCGTGGTTAATCCTATATTGGACGGTGCTACCGGAATTCGGTTACAGGATGGCGCCTCATGTGATATTTTGCTGCCATTTGATCTGTATAGATATCGATTCACGTCCTCTGAATGGAATGGTTTAGAGCAAAGCAGTATCTGGCTGCAAGTGACAAATTATCCTACCAGAAAAATCATTCAAGTGAATATAGGTGAGGAGTAACTGTAGTTCCGGATTTTCGTATTACTAAATAGCTGCTGCCATCCCTTATCTGTGCATTAGTAGAACATACACCATCCCGCAAGGGTAGTGTATGTTCTACTTTTACAATATTGACAATTTTGGCTGCTGTTTTACAGACTGAGTCATAACGGATTCTTCCGGGACTCTCGTGAGGATAAGGTACAATAAGGTTCCTGCAAGACGAACCGATTGGGTTTATCGATATTTCTGTGGATAAATTCAAACTGTGAAATACCAGAACGGCAATGGAAGCGCTCCGTTCCCTAAAAGGGATGCGGGGCGCTTCCATTATATCCTTTCCTGCGCCAATGCTTCTGCCTGAGTGGATATGGGCCTGCTCTTATGTTTCACGCTGGATATAAATCGTTTTAGAGGTACAGGTGTTTGAGCTTTTAGCTGCCCAGAGCGTTTGCCAGCATCATTTTATATCTATCCACAACCGTAACCGGACCTATTATCTTAATATCCCCATTGAACTGGAATACCCAGCCCAAAAAGGTTTGGCTGACGGACACCTTGGCTACTGCCTTAAAATGGGCATAGTCTAACGGTGCTGTCTCTACATCGTCTCCAAATCGGTCAATGATATAGTTCATCATATCGTTTTTGCAAAGCAGGGTGACCGTTTCCGTAGAACCGTCATACATATCAAATACCTGACGAGTAAATTCCGGCAGATTGAAATCAGCGGGCTTCTCAACTGCATCAGCCGTTAAAATATTGACTTCTTTCATTCGGTCTACACGGAAAGTGCCGATTTTCTGATGCTTCTCGCTGTATCCTACGGCGTAATAATGATCTTCATTCCATACCAGAAAGTATGGAGAAAAGTGGTAGCGTTTGCCGCCATTATTGGGGACTTCCTTGCGATGCTGATCGAAATGGAAGTAGCGAAATGAAATTTGTTTTCCATGGTTGATGGCCGTATTGATGTTATCTACCAGATAGCATATCTGCTCATTGAACGACTTGACCCGTTCGGAGACATACAGATTGCTTTTTAACTCCGCAGCCTGGTATATGCTGCTCATCCGGGAGAGCTTTTCGATAAGCTCTGCGCTTTTCTTGGCTGTAATAAACTTAGAGGATTCCACGGCATCGATCAGTAGCTTCAATTCCGGCAGCGTAAGCAGGTGACTGCGCAAAGAATAGCGATTTTCCCGGCTACGCTCCTCCTCAATGTCAATGCCAATGTCACAGAGCTTCTGAATATCCCCGGGTATAGTCTTCCGGTCGCAGCGAATATCATTCTCCCGCAAGTATGTAAGGATATCCCCGGTCGTGGCATAATGCTCGGCATCTGTTTTTAGCCAAAGATATTGCAAAATATATAGGAGTCTGCTCTTAGACTCAGCCATACATCCACCCCATTTTATCAATTCTTCTGTGATTATAGAAATGGCCTCCCCTGCTTGCGACAGGGTCAAGCTGGGGAGGTCATTTCATATCCGGGTTATTTCCGTGTACCGCTATGATTTATTGTTCCGCTGGGAACTTTGTGATGTTGCCTAAGTAGTACTGGCAGACCATCATGGCGTCGGAGACATCCATGGTGCCGTCGCCGTTTACATCGGCGGCTTTTTTCTGCGTATCTGTCGGGGTAACATTGCCCAGATAGATTTGGCAGATCAGCATGGCATCGGAGACATCAATGATGCCATCTGCATTTACATCACCGTATTTGACTGCACTCTGATCTGCAATGGTCAGGGTCAGGGTGGTCATGGGCTTGTCACAATGGACGCCGTATTCCATCTCCAGGGTGTCGCTGTTTTCTCGGTTTTGGTACATGGCGTAGGGGAAGGTGATCTGGAAGTCGGTATCACTGGCCTTCAGCGGCTTATCGGACCAGGTGACATACTTTGTCACATCGCGGGTCATGCCGTTGGCGTAGTAGGCCGTTACCTGCATACCGGTGGGGTCGAAGGTATCTTTTACATTGTAGGTCGTCTTGTCCGGCAGCTTCGTGACCTCGATGCGTTCAATGGTGCTGCCCACGGCCATCAGGTAGGCGGAGTCGTTTTTGAAGTAGATCGTGCCGTACTCATCCATGATGGGGCTGCAAATGGCATACTGGGCCTGTGCGCCGCTGGGCGTGAAGATGTTGTAGGGCGTAGTATAGGTCTCCGTCTGGCCGCTGGCCGTGTAGGTCTCCATGGTCTTCAGAGACACCTCGGTTTGGCCGGGCTTGTCCTCCAGCACCCGGAGCTTGCCGGGGGTGAAGTTATCGAAGAAGTACACATAGACGCAGCCTGTCTCCTCCATATAGGCCGTGGTCAGAACACCGCTGGTCTGGGGATAGCCGTGGGTGCGCACAGTGTAGGCGATCTCCCAGTTGGGGATGTCGATGACCGTAAGGTTATGGCCACTGTATGCGCCGAACTGTGCCGTGCCGGAGATGCCGATATAGGCCCGCCCATTGTAAATGGTGGGTGTGCAGGTGGACATGGCGGGATTGGCGGGGGCGTCCGCCTAGTTGTAGAGCTTCAAGGTGCGGACATCCTCAATGGTACCCTTTTCGTCCACAGTGGCCTCGTAGAAGTAGCCGCCCTTGCTGGTGAAGTAATACTTGCCGTTGTAATGGGTGATAGAGCTGCGGATGTCGCCGGTCACATTCATCTTGTAGGAGGACAGCAGTTCGCCGGTCTTGGGGTTAAAGGACAGCAGACTGGGCTTGCCGGTGGTGTAGCCGGAAGCGCCGTCATCCGTGCCGATCAGCAGGAAGTCGTCGCACACATAGGCACCGGCCCAATAGAAGCCGCCCTTGCTGGTGTAGTACCAAGTGGGGAGCTTTTCTTCCATCGTCTGCGTGGGGTCCTCGTCGGTGGCGCTCAGGCACACATAGTGGGCCTCGTTGATCTCGCCCACCCAAAAACCGGTGTAGATGTAGCCATCGTGATAGACAATAGAGCTGTTGGGCTGACCGCCGATGGAGTCTCGGTAGATCCACAGGGAGTCCAGGGTATTGGCGTCGAACGCCTGGATCGTGCCGTCAGACAGGCCCACGAAAATCATGCCGTTGGCGTAGGTGGGCGGGTTGATGGCGAAGCTGGAGTTGTGATCCATGGGCTTATCAATGAGAATTTCGCCGGAGATAGCATCCACCTTGTAAATGCGGGAGCCGGAGTAGGTGTAGATGGCACCGTCCACCAAAATGGGGCAGCCGCAGGCGTTCACATCGTAGCCGGATCCAATGGAAGTAGCCCAGTACAGCTCGGCATCCTTGGCGTAGACCGGCGTCTTGTAGTCCACCACACCGTTATTCTCATTGTTTTGGCGTAAGTGGGGCCACGCAGAATCGAAATTGATGAGCTTGTCGTTGGCTGGAGCCTTCTTTAGCTTAATGGTCAGTGTACCGTCCTTGTCGGGGGCGGTATAGTGCTCCACCGTTTGACCGATGTACCCGGCGCAGGTGGTAGTGTAGGAATAGCTGGCACCGGGGGTCAGGCTGTAGGTGCCGTTTTTCTCCACGATGCGCTTGCCGTTCAGATCGTTGGTCAGGAACACCGTGGTATCCGCCGGGGTCGTTTGGATGGTCAGTTGGATGGGGTCACTTTTCTGAACATGGACGGTATAGGTCAGCTCAATGCTGCCGGTATCTGCGTGGCAGACCTGTACCGAAATATCCTCATTATAAAGGTCTGTGTTCAGGACCGCTTCCGCGCCGGCCAGCGTATCATAGCGTACGCCGTTGACCTTGGCATAGTACCCGCCGCAGCAGGCGGTGTCTGTGCTGCTGTTGGGATAGGTGCCGGAGAGGTAGAGAGCGGCGGTCTCCCGGTCTACCTTAACATAATAATCCGTGGTATCTCGATCAAAGCGGGCCGTTGCGCCCTTTGGAGTGACAAAGGGCAGTGTCTCATCCTTTGTGGCAATAGTCAGGCTGGACAGGTGCAGCTGCCGCAGCAGCTGAATATCGTAGTCCTGATAGTAGGTAGTGCCGTTTTCTGTCTTGGAAATGCGGATCGTCACCGTCTGGCCGTAACCGGCCTTGGCCACGGCGTAGGTCAGGCTCTGAGCAAGACCCGTTTTGCTGACAGGCGTTGTGATCGTCTCCATCCGTGCGAGATTATGAATCTCCGGCACGGTGCTTTGGGTCCGATACAGCGCCGTCACGGTTCCGGTTGCCGTGGCCTGCATGGCAACGGAGCTGTTGCAGTCGGACACCGTATAGTTGTAGGTGTGGTCTGCCGCCGTGAAGGTCTTGTCGGCGGCGTAGGCGATCCGGCTGGAAGCATAGGTGCCGTTGTAGAATGCCAGATCGGTCAGCCAGTCGGTGGTGACAGGCTCCGGGACGGACACATTCAGTCCGCTGGAGGCCGTGAAGGTGATCTGCGTATGATACCAGGTGTTCTTCGTGGCGATGCAGGTATAGCTCTCGCCGGGGACCAGGTGATAGATCCCGTCCACCGGGGCAATCTCGGAGCCTGCTCCATTGATCACCTGCACCGTTGTTCCGGAAGGCACAGCCAGTGTCACCGGTACGGAAGCTACCTTCTGAATGTGGAGGGTATAGGTGCTCTGCTCCCCGTTGGGCGCTGTTACCTGAATCATGTGATCCTGCGTGTCTCCGGTCAGCTGCACCGCCCCGGTTCCGGTGACGGTATAATCCTCACCAAATGGTGCGGCGTCAATATCCACAGTGGAGGACACGGTTTTTAGGCTGTACTCCCGGGTGTTGGGCGCAAACTCCAGGGGCAGCTTGGTCCCCTCCGCCGTGGCTGCCAGAGCCTTCAGCGTGGGCACACGGGTCACGGTGACATCGTAGGACTGAATCTGCGTGTAGCCGTCCGAGCCTGTATACTGTGCTTCCAGCGCGAAGGTCTTGCCCTCCATGCCAGAGGTCAGCAGATAAGTAAGGGATGTGGCTGTGCTGTTCCAGCTGCGGGATGTGCCCGACATATCCTTGCCGTTGGTGCCGGTATAAATGGTGCGGAGCTTGGTGGTCTTGGTATTCGGAACATTGCCCATCACAACATTCAGGTACACGCTGCTCAGAGCATTGGCTGTATCCTCGATCCAATACTGCGCCGTGTGGTTCGCGCGGTTTTGTGCAGCGCGGTAGGGTTCTTGATCGACATCCAGCAGCCGGATATTGCCGAACCACTCGCCGTAGGGCAGGGTCGCAGAGACCTGGGCGTCGGCGGAGACCGTCAGCGTTCCCTCTGTGCGGTTATATCCGCCGTCGGACACACAGAACTTATAGTCGCCGGCGATGACTTGGACGCTGCCGGTGCCGGCGGTAACATTGCCATAGACATCCGTAAGGGAGAGGATCGGTGCCTCCACCGCATTGCCGTTTTGGGTTGCTGTGGCGGAGACGGTGTATTTGGTCCCGTCCAGAAGGGCCGCATATTCGGCAATGGCGTCTTTCAGGTTTTTCAGCAATGGTCCTGCCGAGTCGGCAGTTGCCGTCCGCAGGCCCTTTAGCGCCGCTGCGTAGGCACTGGCCGCTGCCGGATAATTCTGCACATGGTTGGTCATGTCCAGGTAATCCGCCATTTGGATAATCAGCTGGATAGCTGCGTCCGAATAAGTCGAAGATACATGGAAGCAAAGGGCCTTGACGGAAGAAGCCGGAGCGTCCAGCTTATAGCCGCCCTTGTCATAATAGAGCAGGTAATTGGCGGAAACGCCGTTGATCTCATAGACGAATCCGTTTTCCAGGCCGACAAAGTCAATATCTGAATCCGCCAGCGCCTGTTGAATGGTTTGCCCAGATTTATACTGGATACGGGTCGGCTCCACGATGGTGCTGTTGGCGTTCATAGCCACAAGCACAAAGCTACCGGCGTACTCCTCTGCGGCCATCGCCGTGACCGGCATAGCGGCAGAGAGCAGAAGCACCAGACTCAGCAGCAGAGCCATTACTCTTTTGTGCATTTTCCTTCCTCCTTTTTTTCAATACAGGCAGTTCCATAGCCGGTACCGTATTTTCTCCCAGGTTGTCCAGTTGCCCTTGCAGGCATCCAGTACACGCACGGCAAATGAGTCAACCTGCTTGCGCTGCTCCGGGGTCATCTCCTGGGTGCTGAACAGCGCCTTTTGATTCAGTTCTGCGGCCTCCGCAGCATCCTCCGGGAACTGCACCGTACTGTGGCGCAGCAGGCAAACGGCATAGCCATAGCGCATGGCAATGGCCTCCCGGTCGTTTGCGGCGTCGATAGCGGCCATCTTCTTCCGAAACACCCTGCGGCGATGGAAAATGCACCCGGCCAGCAGCAAGATCAGCAGCAAGGGAAGAAGCAGTAGGTAGTGGGCATTCAGTGAGAAGGTAAATCGGTCCTGCTTGTGCTCGTTGACCTCCTCTGGCTGATCCACCTCTACAAATTGCTGGGTGTTGTTCTCATAGGTATTCTCATCCGGGCTGTCGCCGCCCAGGGACAGTTCCTCGTCGTCTATGTAGCCGGGAGTCACCTCGAACGGCACAAAGCCGACACCGCTGACATAATATTCCGCCCAGGCGTGGGCGTTTTCTTCCGTCAGGGTAATGGTCTCACCGGCCTTGTAGCGGGCGGCATCCTCTGCCGAGAGGTAATACCCCTCCACATAGCGGGCCGGAACGCCCATGTAGCGCAGCATCAGCACCGCTGCCGTGGCGTAATGGACGCTGTAGCCGTGTCCGCTGCGCTCCAGCGTATAT
>DXUR01000220.1 GCA_019417795.1 Clostridiales bacterium
ATATATACCTATTATATTCTATGTTTTAACTAACAGTTATGTGCTCCCATTTCATCGCGTTTTCTCTATTGTATCATAGAGCTGCATGGGAAAAAAGCGCACTTTGCACCTAAAACGCACTTTACGAAATGCAGTCCCGCAGATGTATGGTATACTAAAGGCATCCCATCACGAAAGGACTTGATTCTCTGAATAGGAAATACCTCTACCTTCTCGCTGCAGCGCATCTGAGCAACGACATCAACACGGGTTCGCTGCCGGCGCTGCTGCCGTTCTTCGTAAGCTTCTACGGCATGGACTACACGGCCATCGCGGGCCTGATGTTTGCTTCTTCGTTCCTGAGCTCCGTCATCCAGCCGCTGTTCGGCTATCTGGCCGACAAGGGCTCGCGCCAGTGGTTCATGGCCGTCGGCGTCTTCTTTGCCGGCACCTCGCTGGCCATCACGGGCTTCGTCTCCGACTACTGGCTGATCTTCGCTGCGGTCACGGTCATGGGCATCGCGACCTCCATCTTCCATCCGGAGGCCGCCCGCTGCGTCAATGGCGGCGCGGGCTTTCTCTCGCTCCACGCCGGTGGCGTCAATGACGATATTCTCGGCGCGGGTGTGCAGCTTTTCGTTGGTCTGCTGCACGTCCACCATCAGGTTCTGGTAGGCCTTGCCGGTGCGCACCATAGAGCCGGTGGAGATCATGTTCAAAATCAGCTTCTGTGCTGTGCCGGACTTGAGCCGGGTGGAACCGGTCAATACCTCGGGGCCGCAATTCACCTCAATGGCAAGCTCTGCGGCCTTGCCGATGGCGCTGCCGATATTGCAGGCAATGGCGGCAGTGTGGCAGCCCACGCTCTTGGCGTAGTCCAGACCGCCCAGCACATAGGGCGTGCGGCCGGAAGCGGCAATGCCCACCACAAGGTCGTTTGCGGTCAGGCCGTGGGCTTTCAGATCCTCAACAGCCAGCTCCCGGCTGTCCTCTGCGCCCTCCACAGCCTCGATAAAGGCTTTTTCGCCGCCGGCGATGAGCCCTACCACCATCTCCTTCGGCACACCGAAGGTGGGCGGGCACTCGGCGGCATCCAACACGCCTAAGCGGCCGGAGGTACCGGCGCCCATATAGAACAGCCGTCCGCCTTTTTCAAAGGATTCTGCCGCCCATGTCACCGCCTGCGCGATCTGCGGCAGGCACTTGGCAATGGCCAGCGGTACCCGGGCGTCCTCCTCGTTCATGACAGTCACGATCTCCAGCGGGGACATCTGGTCCAGCTGCATCGTGCGCGGGTTGCGGGTCTCGGTGGTCATCCCACTCAGATTCAATCCCATTTCCTGCACCTCAACTTTCCGCCGCACCCCTTGCGGCGTGATTGTGACCAAAGTATAAACTTTTTCAAACAAAATGTCCACAAAAAGACTATTTTGTGGTACAATGTTTTATGCAAGCATTGTTTTTGAAATTTTTGCTCACAAGTATGACTTTTTTGTGCAGCTTGTTCAATCCATCTTGAAATACAACAGAGGTATCGATATGCAGAACGTTCTTTTACGCCTGCGGGAGGTGCAGCCCTCCCTCAGCAGCACCGAGCGGCAGATCGCGCAGTTCATTCTGGAAAACCCGGACGAGACCACCACCCTTACCATCCGGGATCTGGCGCGGCGCTCCTTCTCCTCCCCTTCCAGCGTGGTGCGCATCTGCCGGGTCATCGGCTTTCAGGGCTACAAAGAACTGCGCCACGCCCTGACGCTGGAGCTTGCCACCCTTGGCGAGAACGGCAGCCACCGGGAAAAGGACATCACCCCGCAGGACAGCCTGCAGGAGATCGTGGACAAGGTGACCCACAAGAACATCCAGAGCCTGCTGGACACCCAGCGGCTGCTTTTGCTGGACGAGCTGGAGCAGTGCGTGGAGCTGATCGCCAACGCCCGCACGGTACTGTTGTTCGGCATTGGTTCCTCGCTGTGCGTGGCAAAAGACACCTACCTAAAATTCCTGCGGTTGGACAAGCCCTGCGTGGTCAACGAGGACTCCCACTCGCAGCTTTTGCAGGCGCGCAACGCCACCGCGCAGGATGTGGGCATCGTGTTCTCCTACTCCGGGCAGACCATGGAGATGATCCAGTGCATCAAGGAGATGAAGGCGGGCGGCGCACCGGTCATCGCGGTGACCCGCTACTACCCCTCCGAGGTGGCACAGCTGGCCGACCATGTGCTGTATGTCGCCGCCAACGAGAGCCTGTTCCGCAACGGTGCCATGTCCTCCCGCCTTTCCCAGCTGAACGTGATGGATATTCTGTACACCGCCTACGCCAGCCGCAACCACGAGGACACCATGCGCCGTCTGGCCAAGACTCATATCTATAAGCCCGGTGACCCGGAGGTGCTCACCCAGCCGTAAAACAAAAAGCCGTCCCGCAGGGTACAATAACCAAAGCCCCCGGCCTGACAGAGCAGGCCGGGGGCAAGGAAGTATCTCCGGGAATATCACATGGTAAACTGGATGGCGCAGAAGGCAGCATAGATGCACAGCAGAATAATGCCCTGTGCACGGGACAGCCTGCCGCGCTTCAGCGCGGGAAGGGTCATGATCATCATGACAGCCAGCATGACCGGGATCTCCAGTACAAGGCTGGAATTGATGCCGAACAGGGTGGAACTCTGCGGCACGGTGAAGGGTGCCAGCGTGACGGACACGCCGCTGACCAGCACCAGATTGAACACGTTTGCGCCCACGATGTTGCCAAGGGACAGGTCGCTGCAACCCTTGACCAGCGAGGTGATGGCGGTGACCAGCTCCGGCAGAGAGGTGCCCAGCGCCACAAAGGTCAGCGCGATGACCGACTCCGGCACGCCCAGTGCCTGTGCGATGAGGGTGCCGTTATCCACCAGCAGGTTTGCGCCCAGTGCGATCAGCACAGCGCCCAGCACCAGCAGCACCAGCGTTTTAGTAAGGGACATCTCCTCCCCGGCGCTTTCGGCCTCGGTCTCCGCTTCGGCGGCGGCAGGGGCTTTTTTCATCTGCAATACGTTTGCCACCATGTAAGCCACGAACATGGCCAGCATCACAAAGCCCAGCGGGCGGGTGAACTCGCCCATGGCGTAGGCAGCCACGCAGTAGATGGCGGCTGCTGCAAAGAAGAAGGCTACCGGCACCCGCAGGGTCTTGGGGTCTACCTTGCCCGGACGGACGGCGATGGTGATGGCGGCGATCAGGGCAGAGTTGCAGATGACCGAGCCGATGGCGTTGCCGTAGGCGATCTCCCCATGGCCGGACACGGCGGACATGGTGGACACCATGACCTCCGGCAGGGTGGTGCCGATGGACACCACCGTTGCGCCGATGAGCAGCTCCGGCAGGTGGAACCGCCGTGCCAGTGCCGAAGCACCGTCCACGAACCAGTCGCCGCCCTTGATCAGGAACAGCAGACCGACGATAAATAGCAATACAGGAACCAGCATAATTTTTCTCCTCTGATTTTTCGCGGGGCGTGAACCACAGAACCGGGAACGGATCGCTCCATCCCCGGTTCTGCACAAGATCGGTCAGTTGGCGTTATTTCTGCATGATGTGGATGGCAAAACCGCCGTACTCGCCCTCAAGATACACATTCTTGATGCGGCCGTCCTCAAAATAGGCGGCAGTCTCCATGCGGAAGCGGAAGCCATTTTCCTCCAGCTCCTCCATCGCAGCCTTCAGGTCGGGGGTGCGCATTGCGATGTGGCCGTTCTTGCCCAGAAAGGGGCTCTTCATGCACTCGAAATAGTTGCCGGCAAACTCAGACTTCTGTCCGTGGCGGGGCTCCAAGTTGAACAGCTTGCACAGCAGCAGCGCCAGTTGCTCGGCCTCGCCTGCGTTGTCGGTGTTGATGCCGACATGCTCCAGCTCAAACGTATTTTTCATTTGGTGTTTCTCCTGTTACTTCATGGGGAAGATCAGCACAGCGCCCACCGTCAGCGCCAGCAGACGGATGAAGTACTGCGGAATGGTGAACTTCCAGAACTCGGTGATCTTGTAGTCACCGGCGCCCATGATCATGGCGGGCATACCGTCAATGGGCAGGAAGTGTCCGCACCAGCCGGAGACCACGATAGCGGCAGCGGCTGCGGTGGGGTCCAGACCCAGATTGACGCAGGTGGCAATGGCCATGGGAGCAAAGACGTACACGGTGCCGATGGTGGAACCGGTCAGGGTGGCCAGCACACTGGTCAGGATGCAGAAGGCGAAGATCAGCACGAAGGGGTTGACGTTGGTGCCCAGCATCTTGGCAACGGTCTCGCCGACCAGACTGGTCAGGCCGGTGTTGCCCAGAGCATCGGCGATGCCGATGACGCCTGCGGACATCAGGATGATGGGTGCGCTGATGGAGTTGCGGATCTCGTTGAAGTCCATGACGCCGGAGATCAGGATGATGCCCACGGCCAGACCGGTGATGGCGTAGCCTGCGTCACCGATCTTGCTCTGCAGGATCATGCCCACAACGGCGAGCACAAAGCTGAAGTAGGTGATGAGCTCCTGATTCTTGGTCAGAGCGACCTTCTGCTCACCGGCGTGGAGAGCCTCTTCCTTGGCCTCGGCAATGGGGTGGTCGGGCAGGATCTTGTAGGCCAGGATGCACCACACCAGGAAGCCGATGGACAGGCACAGGTTGACCAGAGAGAACTTGACCAGATTGACGTTTGCCGCAACGCCTGCGCTTTCCAGAACGGCGATCACGATGCCGTACTGCAGAGCGGTGTTGAAGGGCAGCAGCGGATGGTTTGCTGCAAAGCCCGCAGGCATCAGAACCCTGGACGGGGGCAGCTGCTTGGAGTAGGGCAGAGTGGACAGCAGGCCGATGACCAGCACATAGTAGGCGGTGGAACCGGTACCGAACAGGCTGCAGCCCAGCATAACGATGAGGATCAGCAGAACGTAGGCCTTAAAGCCGCCCTTGCTGGCCATGTTGAACATGGTCTGCTTGAACTTGACGATGAAGCTGGTCTTCTGCAAGGCCGCAATGATGGCCATGAAGGATGCCAGCATGACGATGGTGGGGTTTGCGAAGCCGCCGAAGGCGGTCTTGATGTCGGTAACGCCGAACACCACCAGCAGCAGCAGCGCCAGCAGCGGGGGTGCACCGAAGGGCAGTTTATCCACCATGATCAGGATGATCATGAGGACAGTCACTGCCAGAGCAATGATCATGGGAAGTGTCATAGAACGTTTCCTCCTTTTTTGTGTCCGCAGTACCTGTTGCGCAAGAGCCCGACCCTTTGCACAATTCCGATGCGGCTTTCTTGATTAAAAGTATATAGTTTTCCGCTGTGCGTCACAATCATTTTTTGACTTGTTGCGTTCTTTTTTGAAACATATTCAGAATTTGTTCAATTTTTCTGTCACAATGTGTCACATCTTGAAACATATTGCGGTTAGCTTTGACTGATTTGTTGCTTTTTGAAACAGAGCAAAACCAGAAAAAGCCGCCGCACCGTACGGGGTGCAGCGGCTCTCTCTGGAAGAA
>DXUR01000221.1 GCA_019417795.1 Clostridiales bacterium
CAAGAGAACCAATGCCAATGGGCTTGCGGCAGCGCCGATATTCCTCTTTTGTGATCTTATCCTTCGTCAGGGCCTTGGGGTCGTAAATTTTATGATCCGTTTTGGGATCATATTTAGATTTGGTCAGAATTTCAGAGATGGCGAACATACCGATCAGCGCAATAATGAGGTCGATACCGGCCATCAGCTTCTTCTGACCAAACAGGAACCGCGCTGTACCGCTGATAGAATCCACGCCGATCGTGGTCATGAACAAACCAAGGCAGGCAGCAATCAGGCCCTTGAAAATGCTGTCATTCGACACACCGGCAATAACAGACAGTCCGAACACCGCCAGCGCAAAATATTCCGCAGGGCCAAAGAGCAGGGTGATCTTTGCGATCAGCGGAGCCAGAAACAGCAGAGAAAACGCACTGATCAGACCGCCGATCGTAGAGGCGTACAAGGCCATTTGCAGGGCCTTAAACGCCTGCCCTTTGACGGTCATCGGATAGCCGTCAAACAGTGTTGCCGCATTGGCGGATGTACCGGGCGTATTGATGAGGATCGCCGTGATCGAGCCGCCGTAGGTACCGCCGCAATAAATGGCCAACAGCATCAAGATCGCCATGGTCGGGTCCATGCCGTAGGTCAGAGGAATGCACAAGATAATGCCAAGGTCAGAGGTCAGGCCGGGGATCGCTCCGACCACGATGCCGATAACCAGGCCGACGGGGATAATCAAGAAGTTCTGCCAATTCAACAGAATTTGCAAACCGCCTAAAAATTGTTCCATGATCTTCCTCCTTCCCCGTTACGGCAGAGAGACGTGAAGCACGACTCGGAATACATAATATACGATGCCTACCATGGCAAGGGGGATCGCATAGTAATACCATTTTCTGGCACCATAGTACACCATGATCGCAAGAACCAGGATCACGGTGGAGATGACAAAACCAAGAGGTTTCACCATAAAGCAGTAGGCAACAAGGAACAGGCAATAGAGAATGGAGCGCAGTTCCTTCTTAAAGGCAGCGGAATGAAAGGATTCCTTCGTGACGGTCAATTCCTCTTTTTCCTTCATAAAGATGCCTTCCAGCAAAAGGCAGACGGCAAAAACAAACATGCCGCCGATGGCGATTTTAGGAAGCGTCTGTGCGGTAATAGCGGTTTTCTCCATCGTCTTGACCTGCGTAGGGATAGAAAACCATAAAAAAGAGCTGATAAGGGCAAACACGGTGCCCGATATGATCTCATGGTTATACTTGATTTTCATAATAACACACCTCAGTTAAAAAGGAGTGCCCCAAGCCCAAGGACTCAGGGCACCTCAGTCACTTACTGAACCAGAGGGATGTACTGACTCATAGCCTCAGTCTGGGAATCGATCATGCTCAGGATCTCGGCAGCATCGGAATCCCATGCCTTCATGCCCATGCCAGCCATGAACGCCTGGAACTCAGGATCGGCATACACTTCCAGAACAAACTCGCGCAGCTTTTCCTGGATACGGGGATCGACAGAGGAACGGACGGCCAGATAGTCCATACCGGTGAACTCCACGTCAATGCCCTGCTCCTTGAAGGAAGCGATGTGGCCAATGCCTTCCACATCCAGACCTTCGGGGATAAAGGTGCCCAGGCAGTTCAGCTGACCGTTGATCACATAGTCGCGATAGGTCGGGGGAGAACCGATGGCAATATCCACATGGCCGCCAACCAGAGCGTTGATCGCTTCCTGGCCGCCGTCATAAGGCACTGCCTCGCAGGGGATGTCCAGAAGGGCGAACAGTGCGGAGATCATGGTGTAGCTGTCATTGCCGGGGCCGCCGGTAGTTGCATATTTCACCGTGTGGCCAGCGGCAGCGTAATCCTTCAGCTCCTGAATGTTGGTAATCTTGCTGGATGCGTTGCTGAGGATGACAAACTCCGTGATACGGATACCGCAGATGGGGCTGATGTCATCAATGGTATAGTCCACATCAATAAAGCTGGGAGTCAGAGAAAACAGAGGACCGTTGCAGCAGAACAGCGTGTAGCCATCGTCCTCAGCCTCCAGAAAATCGTTCATGCCGATGGTACCGGAACCGCCGGTATGGTTTTCAACGATCATGGGGACACCCAGGATCTTGTCGCTGTAAGAGGCGATCTGACGGGTGATCACGTCAGGACCGCCGCCCAGGCTCCAAGGCTGGATCAAGGTGATCTCCTTGGTGGGCCAATTCAGTTCTTCCGTAGCAGGGGCACCCGTCTCAGACGGAGTACCGGAGGTCGCGGGGGGCTCGTTGGTCTTTGCGCCGCAAGCAGCCATGCTCATGACCATGGCCAGAGCGAGAAGCAGGGATAAGAGTTTCTTGCTTTTCATCGTGGTTCCTCCTTAATTAGTGTTTGGTGGTAAATTTGATAAATTCCGGAGTAATACTCCCAGAATCGATCACAAGAGTGATGGCCTGAAAACCGTCAGGCTGGTGGAAATATGGGGGGTAAGATCGTTCGTCCGTGAAAAGGAATTGCGGCGGCCGGTTTGCGGGGCACATGGCCAAAAGCCGCTCATAAACCTCAGCATTTGCACTCCGGTAGCGGCGATCCGAGGATGCAGTTGTGATCACATACTGCAGCGGCATATCTCTCATAAATTGTTCTGAAATACTATCAACTTGACCGTGATGTGGCAATTTGAGAACGGTTACATTTTTGAGTAAAGAAATATCGACCTCGTCCCAGTCACCGGGACAGCTATCTGCTGCCGTCAGAAAAACTTCGTCCCCTGCTTCGATCCTCAACAGGAAGCTGGTGTGATTGGACATAGCGTCTAACTTGGTTAGGATCTCTGTGATCACATCCATGTCTGTTTCATCATAGGCCCACTCTATGAAAGCCATGTAATCGCTGATGCTCTTTTCCTTCGGTGCCAAGACGCTGATTTTCAGATCCTCTGCCAAATCCAGCCGGTCATCAGGATGGAGCACATGGACCGGAATTTGTTTGGCATTCGCATCCGATATGATCTCACGGTAGCTGTTCAAAGCCGCCGTATACAAGGGAACGCTTCTGGCCGCCCCTTCTTTTGCTTCTAAGGGTTTGCCCTTCAAGAACGGTTCTGCCGGGTAGGGTACATAAATGGCGCCAACACTTACATCCTTCAGCACCGGCAGCAAGCCGCAGACATGGTCCTCATGAATGTGAGAAATCAGCAGCGCATCAATATGATGGATCTGTCGGGTTCGCAAATATTCGGCGCAGCGAACACGGTAAGGATCTCCCTCAAACTCTTGCGGCAGATTGCCGCCTCCATCTAAGAGCGCCGTATAGCCCGTGTCTGATTCCATCAAAATGGCATCGCCATATCCGACATTCACAAATGTGATCCGCATTTCTTCACCTCGTTTTTTGTTTTGATTATCTCAAGTGGTTCCGCGAACGATCAGTTCTGTTGGCATTTCAATATACCATTCCGAAAGCTCTTCTCCGTCAATCAGGCGAAACAGCATTTCTACCGCTAACTTGCCCATCTGAAGGGAATCGATCCGCACCGTGGTCAACTCCGGTTCAATGACCCGGCTGACATAGCTGTCATCAAATCCGATCACTGCTACATCTTCCGGAATCCGGAGTCCCATACGCATCGCAGCCTTCATCGCTCCTACCGCAATGGTATCATTGGTACATAGCAGCGCAGTCGGCCGCTCCGGGCAGCTCAGCATTTCACGGGCACAAGTTTCCGCGCACAGCTCATTGGCATCCACATCCCGTATAAGCAAAGGATCTACTGTGAGTCCGGCACTAACGATCGCGTCCATGTATCCGTTGTGGCGGTCATGGTAAATTTGGGGAGAAAAACGTCCCTCCAGCAAAGCGATCCGTCGATGGCCCTTCTGAATCAAATGTTCAGCGGCACATTTTGCCCCATGATAGTTGTCAACAGCGATGCAAGGCAAGTGTTCCATCTGGATCAGATTATTCAGCACAACAACAGGAATGTTCTGTTTGCAAAAGCTTTCGATAGAACTTCGGTCTGTTTGTCCGGCTATGATAACGCCATCCATGTGTTTTTTTATGCTCACTTCTCCGCTGGGCAGACGCACATGGTCATTTGTAGTGACAAAAAGGCCATAGTTCCGTTTCATCGTTTCCTGCATGATCGCTTCCAAAGCCGACGAATAGAACGGATTCAGAATGGCAGGATACTGATTTTCGTGAATCACAAACGTGATATTATCCGTTTTCTGGCGAGCCATTGCTCGGGCGATTGGATTCGGCGTATAATTCAGCTCATTTGCCGCAGCATAGATCCGGGCCTTTGCTCGCTCGCTAACCGCTTCCGGAGACGCAAATGCACGCGAAACAGTTGCTTTTGAGTATCCACATTTTTTCGCAACATCGATGATCGTAGCAACCATTCAAATACCCCTCGCCCAAAATGAGAACGTTCTCATATCGTTTGCAAAAATAATGATGGCGTATTGCCCTCATTGCATTTTTAACATATCATGCGCTTCTTTCGTTGTCAACACACTTCTATTTTTTCTACTTTCTGCTGTTTTTTGCTCAAGTTTTTTGTGTATAAACACCAGTATTTCCTCGCTTGGACGCAGTCTGTCCACCCCTTATTCACAAAAACGCAGCTACGCAATGCAGAATAACCTTCTCGCCTGTGGCACAGGTCGTTTGCAGCGCTGGCGCGGTATGAAAAGCGCAGATCGCCGCTTTCTTCTCTGCTGTACAGTGTAACCTGCATGTGATACAACAGAGTTCAACAGCAAGAAGCAAATTGAGATGTCCTTGCAGAGTTTTGCCCCCATTCATCAGTGCTGCACGGTTCCGCAGGTACCGCGATGTCAACAAGAAGGGGACACACGCCTGACGGCGTGTGTCCCCTTCTTTTCCCTATTTTTTAACGGATCAGATCCCGTCCTTCGTCCGGGCCAGGCGGCGGCTCACAGCCATGCCGAAGGCGTCCGGCCCCACATGGCTGCTGACGCTGAAGGAAAGCGGATCGGCAAAGATGTTGCCATGCTCCGGGAACGCGTTCACCGCCATCTCCCGCCAGTCCTCCAGTGCGGCGGCGTCCTGATAGCTGCCGGCCACGGCGATGTCGATGTCCCACTTGGCGGAAAGCCGCTCCGCGTCGCCACGAATGGTCTCCAGCAGCTTTTTCTTGCAGCCTGCGGTGCCGCGCACCTTGGCACAGGCGTCCAGCAGCTCCCCCTCGATCTTCAAAAGGGGCTTGATCTGCAAAACCGCGCCGATGGCCGCGGCTCCGGCGGTCACGCGACCGCCCCGGCGAAGATATTCCAAGGTCTCCACGCCCACATACACAATGGAATCCAGCCCGCTGGCCTCCAGCTCCCGCTGGATCTCCTGTGCCCCGCAGCCCGCCTCCCGCAGGGCCACGGCGTCCCACGCGGAGCTTTTCTGAGAGATGGAAATGCGGTGATTGTCCACCACAAACACCCTGCCCTCGTAATCCTCCGCCAGCATCTGCGC
>DXUR01000222.1 GCA_019417795.1 Clostridiales bacterium
CGCCACAGGAAGGTCACGGCCTGCGCACGGGTGCAGATGCCGTCCGGGGAGAAGTGGGTATCATCGGTTCCCTGCGTAATGCCGTTCTCCACTGCCCAATCCACAGCGTCCTCATAATAGCTGCCCGCCGGAACATCGACAAATATCTTGATCGTTGCAAAGCTTACCGCAATGGTGTGGGCCTTCCGAACATTTTCAAAGGAATAAGACGTCACCGCCCCCACGCTCTCGCCGTCGATCTTGACGTCGGAGACGGTATAGCCCTGATCTGGGGTGATGGTGAAAGTCTGATCTCTGCCTCCGCGGACGCTGATGCTGCCGGAGGGAGAGATAGAGCCGCCAGTTCCGGCAGTTGCCTTGATGGTGTAGTAGCTGTAGCCGCTGCTGCCTCCACCGCCGGTATACGTCCAGTGGGCGTAGACGATGGTATTTGCAGAGAATACGGTATCCGTCGTGATCTCTGCTCCGTCCGCCAGGTACCAGCCGAGGAAGCGGTAGCTACCGCGTCGGGAGGCTCTGGGCAACGAACTCAGCTTCTGATCAATGGTGGTCATGCTGTCGACAGAGGGCGTACCGCCGTTGCCGTCAAAGGTAATGGTAAACTCAGTGGGCGCGTCCTTCTCGAAGACAGCTTTGACCTCCACGTTGTCGTTCGGCATGGTGAACTTATTGTCCTTGATGGTCACGCCGCCGCTGATGACCTGCCACTCCTTGAAGTGGTAGCCCTTGTTGGGCGTAGCGGTCAGGGTGATTGTCGTACCAGCCGCAGCGGTGGAAGGACTTGCGGTGCCAGTGCCGTTTCCGTCATTACCGACGGTGACGGTGTAGGTGGTGGGGGTAATAACGCTGTTTTCCCACAGCGCCTTGATCTCTGTGTCCCCGCTCACGATATAGGTATCGCCTACCTTGTACTCCGTGCCGCTAATCTCCCAAGCCTTGAACTCCTGATCGGTGGGAGCGGTGAAGCCGCACTCGGGCAGGATGTAATTTGTCCCTGTCTTGACGGTCACGGGGCCCATGCTGCCGCTGCCGCCGTTACCGTTGAAGGTGATTGTGCAATCCGCAAGCGGCGTACCCTCACCCACAGTGACTTCCGCATCGGTGCTGGCAAAGTGGTTGTTATCCTCAGCATAGCGGACGAAGTAATGACCAGCGGACAGGTTCTCAATCTCCGCGCCGCTGCACGGCGTATAGCTGCCTTCGGCTTCCATACGGTATTCCATCTTGTCAGTCACGCCGGTGATCTTGCCGTCGCTGCCGCCCTCGTCAGAGGGGGCGACACCATTCAATCCGGCGGGAGCCTCCTGCGTGGCTTTGCCGATGCTCCACGCCGTGGTTACGGCGTCGGTGCTGCCGTCCGCCCATTTGCCGGTCTTGGACGTGACGCTAACGGTGTAATCGCCCGCGTCCGTGCCGGTGTTGCCGGTGATATTCATGGTGCCGGAGTCGTAGCTGATCACGTTGGCTACCAGCTCGGAGCCATTGTAGATGTAGGTTCCGGTCACACTGATGTTGGGCTTGGCCGGGTCGGTAGGCATAGGAGGCGTATCTGCCTCAAAGATAGCCTTGACCTCCACATTGCCGTCCGGCATGGTGAACTTGTTGTTGGTGATTACAAGCCCTGCCGGAGATTCGCCCTGCCACTTCTTAAAGCGGTATTCCTCGCTGGGCATTGCGGTCAGGGTGATCTCCGTACCGGCCGCAGCGGTGGAAGGGGTTGCGGTGCCGATGCCGTTTCCGTCATTGGTGACGGTAACGATGTACTCAGTAGGGGCGGGAGGTGCGTCCTCCCACAGCGCCTTGACTGTGATGTCAGCGGTGACGGTCACAGGGGCGTTCACCGGATACTCCGTACCGTCGATCTCCCATGCCTTGAACTGCTTTCCTTCGGGCGCAATAAACTCGCACTCCGGCAGAGAATACTTGCTGCCGTGCAATACCTTCTTGGCGGGCATTGCGGTGGTGACCTCCTCGGGCAGCTCCTCAGGCTCGGAGCCGCCGCCTGCGTCAAAAGTGACGGTATGCTCGTTGCGCTTTTCAAACGCTGCGGTGATGGTAACATCTCCCTCCGGCTGGACGAAGGTATAGGTATCCTCCCCAGCCGCAACGGTGGCGGGGGTACCGTTGACGGACAGCGTGCTTAGCATATAGCCCTCATCGGGTGCAATGGAGAGCATGACAAGCTCGTCCTTGCAGAACAGAGGCGTGCCGTCCTCGGCGGTTCCCGCGGCATTCACCACCTTGACTCTGCCGTTTTTGCAATCCTGCACCGTCACCTTATACTGCGGCTCGCCCTCCACGGTCACCTGCACCGAGATGTTCTTCTTCCACTCCTCTCCCGGACGCGGGACAACATCGAGTCCTGATGGGCAGCGTGCTCCGGTGCCTTCCAGAACCACCGTGCCGAGGACGGTAAAGGTCTGCTCCCGACGGGACTGCGGATCATAATCGTCCGGGATCTTCCACGAAACATCGACAGGTATCCAACCGTTGGTGTCAGCTGCAAAAAACCCGATATTGATATTGGAGAGCGCCTCTTGCAGATTCTGTCCCTTGGAAATACGAATCGGCTGCGCAGGCGGCGCATCCCAATGGTCCTTCTCCCGCACATTGATCAGGTAGTTCCAGCAAACCTTGAACGACTTGTAGGAGGTCGTATTTCCGCAGGCGTCTTCGATGACAAGCATGTGTTGGGTGCTGCCGTCATACTCTGCCGAGATCGTATAAACGCCCTTTTCATCCGGCGTCAAAAGTTCAGCGGTCCCACCCGGGGATGTATAGTGGCGAACCGTGACGGGCGATGAGTCCTCTACCGTGAACCGCAGGTCTCCCCAGTATTTTCCGTTGCTTACCAGTTCCTTGCCGGTCGAAAAATCAATGGCTTTCGGGTTCTCGACGTCAATGATCATCTTCGGCGTAGAGACATAGGTCGTTCCCGTCGGGTTCGTGGCTTTGGCGTAGACATACCAACCGCCGTTTTCTTCATACGCCGCAGCGTCTATTGTGATTAAGATAAATGGCAGCACGATCGATCCCGGCGTGGCTTCCGCTATCTTGTATTCCTTCCAGAGGGACTCGTCAAGCGCTGCCAGCTCTTCCTGCGTGTAGCGCTCCGGAGAGCTGAGGTAATAGCCTGGCTTCGCGTCCGTGTCGACCCACATGCCTATCTGATAGGAATTCTCATCCATGGACGCGCCTTTGAGATAATACGGTTCGTCCGAATCCGCGTTATATCCCGTGAAGTACTGACCCGTCCCCAAGCGAAGCTCGACCTTTGGATGCTTCGTCGAATAGTTCAGCACGAGCGTCCGGTTTTTGGTGATCAGACCTGCCCGGAACTCTCCCTTTTCCTTGTCATATGGGATTTTTGTCCCGTCTGCCTCATCGGTCAGCGTTGCCGACACGCCCGCCGGCAGCCTGATCTGGAGCACCAGATATTCATTGTGCGGCAGCATCAGATCGGCGTAGGTCTTTTTGCCGTCCGGGCTGATGACCTTCACATGGTGCCGCCTGTAGGTTCTGACTGTGGCCGTAGTCTCGTTTCCCGCGTTGTCAGTCGCAACCACGGTATATTCCGCTCCCGCATCATTGTTGCCGCCATCCGGCGCGGGGAGACGATAGGTGGGGCCGGCTTGCGGCTCGCCGTTGATGGTCACCGACTTGATGCCGGAGGACGTCTCACCATTCAGCGCCGGGTCGCTCACGGTGAAGGTGTACGCGCCGGGATTTCCATTGATGTTATCCTCGACGGTGTAGCTCTCGCCGTCCTTCAGCACCTCCAGCACCGGCGCCTTCGTGTCCGTTTCCATCACATGGCCGCACACATCGCAGAGCAGCTGGTGCTTTTCCGTGTTCCAGCCGCTGGATGCGTGCTTGCCATTACTTGCGGACTCCGGTGCCACCGGGTCACGCGCCTGACATTTCATATTCCGGCATGCCCAGACGTGGCACGACTGCCGGTCGACCCAGCCGAAGTCGTGCTTCCCGTTGCAGGGGTCGTCGATCAGCTCCATCTCCATCGCTTCGATCGCCCAGCCGTAGTTCTTCACGTACGGCAGCGTCAGCAGCTGCACGTCGATACGCCCGTTTTCATTGGGAATCAGAATATCATAGAGATTCCAGAAGAGGGCGAACTCGTCGTCGCGGTTGATGGCTTGCGCCTCAACCTTCAGCTTCACCAGCTTTCCATGGTATGAGCCTATTTTGATGGACTTGTAGTCTTCGGGCAGGGGGTTCCTGACAAGATCTCCTATATATCTTTTCCCTACGTCGATATCGTATACCTTTTCCAAGTATACACGATCGCCGTAGCCCATAGCTGCCGCCTCGTCCGAGATGTATCGAGAGTATCCTGTCGTCAGCTTCAGCTTCGCGTCCGTCACGGTGATGTTCTGACCGTGACACCAGCGTCCGCCGCCGATGGCCGCGCCGTGCGTACCGTGCGCCGTGATCTCGCCGCCGGTGATGGTGATATCGCGCGCCGGGACGAACTGACCGCCGCCGATGCCCGCGCCGTTGTATCCGCCGTGGGCGTTGATCTTGCCGCCGTAAATGTTGATATTATAGGCTGCGGTGTCGCCATTCATGTCCTGCAACGATTTCCAGCAGCCCCCGCCGATACCGGCTCCTCCATCGCCGCCCTTGGCGGAAATATCGCCGCCGTAGATGTAGATATCGCGGCCGCGGCCCTTGAAGCTGCCGCCGATGCCGGAGGCCGCTTCGCCGCCCTTCGCCTCGATTTTACCTGAGTAGAAATACAGCTTCTCGCCGCTGCCGTTTCTGCCGCCGCCAATGCCGGCTCCTCCATCGCCGCCCTTGGCGATGATGGTGCCGCTCCAGAGCGATGGGTTCGTCTGAGAGCCGAAGTGCATATTTGCGCCGTGACCGTACATATCCAGGTTGAACAGACTTTCTGCGATATTGCGGGTCGCCCAGCTTCCTCCTATGCCCGCCGCTTTATAGCCACCCTGACACGTCACCGTGGTGCCCTCCATCACCTGCACGCACAGCTGCCCCTCGCTGCGGTTCTTCTGAATGGCCGCCCGTCCGGTGGCCCCCGTCAGCTTACTGTCCCGGTTGATAAAGTACAGATACGCCGACGCCTTTCCGTGCAGCTCGATGGGCGGTGTCTTGGCGTCCTTGTTCACCTGAATATTAACGTTGTCCAGAAAAATGTGCGGTGCCGCCTTCTTTCCATTGATCTGGATCTTCTTGGTCCAGACAAAGTCCGGATCGCTTGAGGACGAATAGATATAGTATGTCTTGCTGTCCTTGATGTTGATGTCGCTCGTTCTATTGCACAGATCAATCTCCACATCAAATTTTGTGGGGATAGTATCCAACGTGCCGGTCTCCGCTGCCGACGCCGTTGTCGGCAGCAGCGTCAGCACCATGCAGCATAGAAGCAGGATGCTAAGTATTCGTTTCTTCATTGGCTTTTCTCCTCCTGTTCGTGTCGGTTCGG